>JAGNSQ010000016.1:0-9573 GCA_017987975.1 Saprospiraceae bacterium | reverse complement strand
CCCCTGTAGCAGCAAAGGTGCCAAGGTTGCGAAGGTTGAATAGAGAAGTACCTGTGGTAGACAGGCCGGCACTGACCACAGCTGCCATTTTCAGAAAATCTCTCCTGTTGAATTTATTGACAACCATGGGTTTTATTTTTTAATCATGTAATCTGGACTAATAAAAGTAAGGTAGAGTACCATGTTGATTTTTTCACGGGCTCCCCATAAGGTGGGAATAAACTCCTTGATGGCCTCCTTTATCGTTTGTCGGGTTTCAGCTGACATGGTGCCGTTGGTAAGTAAAAGATCTACCTGATTGATGAGATCTTCATCGCCATGGGCTTTTTCGAAAAAGGCAGAGGCATTGGTTGGACTGTAAAAGTTACCGTTTTCCCAGTTGTTGACCGCGTTTTCGTAATAGGTCCAACCAAAAACAATGTTGGGGTATTCAAGCGCTGTTAATGTATTTAAGAGTTGAAACTCTGGTGCATTGAGATTGTTGTCGTGCAATGGCCCTGTTGGTTGATGGTCGGGCAAATAAAAGTTAAATACAGACGGGGATGACAAAGGGTGTTGTAATAAATAGTTTTCGATGTCATAACCATGATTTAAAAAATAACCGGAAGGAACTTCAACGCCGATGGCTCTGTAAAGATGCGTTAGGCGTAAAACCGGTTCCATCATTTTCCCAAATTCGGGATTGGTCAAACCATCGCAAGCTCGGGCCTCCGGATCGAGGAGGATGGCTTTTACCACAGCGGCTAAATTTCCTTTCACACCTTTTCCATCATTTTTCCACACCTGAACTATCCTGTAGATGTAGTCTCGACTAGGATTGGAGGTGACCAGTCGTTGGATCAGCTGCCGAACCACAAAGGGAGCTGTGTTGGGATGATCAAACAATATCTGGATGGCATCATCGATGTCCTGCATACCGGTTTGGCCATCGGGTATAACATAATCACCCACAATGGCCTTCTCGCCGGGCTGGTGCCAATCTTCGTACATGATCATAGGAACGGTGAGATCCGAACCATATAAGCCTTGACCAAAATAGGGATCATCCATGCCTTCGAGGCTGGCACCTATGCCCAGGCCGGTAAATACTTTAGCCAATTCAGCAATGTGGGTATTGTTGTAGGTAGGTATGTCATTGCCCAGTGAATCTTTTCTGCGACTGCCATTTTCATTGAGTTCATACAAACCAATGGTAAATAACTGCATGATTTCTCTGGCAAAGTTTTGATCGGGGTGGATGTTTTCTTCGGGTATTTCTTTTGGATTATTTAGGTGACTAAGGTAAGAGCCCATGCATGGGTGAAGAGCCATATCTTTAAGCAAGTCGCGGTAGTTGCCAAAAGAGTGCTTGATTAACATATCATAATAAGAGGCCATACCTCTGGTGTGACCACCTATATCGGCATCATCAGAGATTACGAGGATCTGGCTGAGCGCAAATGCCATTCTCTGGCGCAGTTGATCTTTGCCATACACGGCATTGTTCCACCAGGAATACCTCAAATGTTGCCATCCCGGATTGGGAGAGATGTTTTCAGGATCTTCGCCCTGGGCGAGGTAAAAATCGTACAAAACCTGGGCGAGGCTGTCTGTAAGGGCAAGGTAGGCACTTTTGGGCAGCACTAATTGGCTATCGATCCACGCTTCAGGGTTGGACGAGGCCAGTTGTTCTATTTCAAACTGGTTTCCTCCAAAAGTTGCCATGTTAAGAAACCTGGAGGCTTCCACTTTTTTTCCATCAAGACCTTGTCCATTGATGGTATTTTGGGGAATGGCAGATTTTGAAAAATGGTTTTTCGAATGGGCGCTACTTGAACTTACGGTTATGTTTCTGGTATGACCGGCGCCAATATAGTCCGTATAGGGTTGGGCATGGCACAATAAAGTAAAGCATCCAAGTGCGAGGGTAAGGAGAGATTTGATCATAAGCTTACAGAATGATTGATACTAAGATACTAAAAAAGGTGGAATTGCTTATTGTAAATACGCAATCCACCTAAATTCACCTAACGCTATGAAAAAAAATATTTATGACTTTATATATGATCAGGCAACTCAAATTATGAAATAGCAAAATATTGTTTTGAATAAGTGGAAAACCTGTTCTTGAATGAAATTTTATTTTGTTTTAACTTGAATTTCAGGTAATAACGGGGAAAATTAATATTCTCCCCGTTATGTGACCAAAAGAAAAAAAGACCGTTAAAAGGGTGCTTCAGCCGTTTGAGCTGTAGCATTGATTTTGAGGAATTCGTTGACAACCACTTCGGTGATTTGTTTAGAATTTCCTTCCTTGTCGGTATAAGTTCTGTTGCTCAGGGTGCCATGGATGGCAACTTTGGCACCTTTGGTCAGTGCTTTGGCCATCATTTCTGCATTTTTTCCCCAGGCTACCAAATTGTGCCAGCTGGTATTATTGACCCACTCGCCCTTTGTATTTTTATAGCCTTCAGAAGTGGCAATGGAAACAGCCGCTCTTTTGCTGCCGGAATCATATTGGGTTAGTTGGACTTCTTTGCCCAGGTTTCCAATCAGGTGTACAGAATTTTTTAAAATGTTCATCGCATAAAAATTAAATGGTTAACAAAAATGATTTTCCGAAGAGTCGGATGTGGCAAAATTGTTGGAGTTATTTTCCCGGAAGCGTAAAACAAAGGTGTATAGACGTTTTTAAACGAGTATAATTGTTTATTAAATGCTTAAGCCTACTCTTTGCATCATTGTGTGGTGGCCCAAAACTTACAACAATTCCTAAAAAAGTCCAATAATGACGGGCTTCTCCCGTGATTTCAGCAGGAGACGAACTTATTAAAATAGGGTAAAAATTCTACTAAGTTGTCAAAAGCATTGCAAAAGCAAAAAAATCTTAATTTTAGGAAAAATTGGAATCAAATAGAAAGGATATAAGCCTAAAGGTGCCTCAAAACCATAAAGGAAAATTGGTTTTATCGTTTTGTAATTGCCCTTTTAAACTTGGTCGAATTTTTTATTTATCACTTTTATCATAACCACCATCATAAAATGAAGAAGCCCATCCTCTTTGCTGATAATACTTACCTGATAGTCATTCTCATCCTATGGATTTTTGCCAACACAAGAGCGCAAGGACTAGAAGAAAAAAGTCAAAACCCTTTTGTATACAGCACACCTGAAGCCGAAGGGGTTTCATCAGAAGGTATTATTCAATTTTTTGATGCCATTGAAGCGGGGAGAAATGAAATTCACAGCTTTGTAATCCTCCGCCATGGCAAAATTATATCAGTAGCCTGGTGGAGTCCCTATGGGAAAGATCTAAGGCATGTTATGTTTTCTGTGAGCAAAAGTTTTACCTCTATAGGCATTGGTATTGCCATTGCAGAAAAAAAACTCAAATTGACCGACAAGGTTTATACTTTTTTCCCGGAGTCGATGCCGGACTCACTCAGTGCCTACATGAAAGAAATGACCGTTGAGCACCTGCTTAAAATGGCAACCGGCATGAATACAGATCCTATTTTTGGGGCAAGGGCTTCAAAAGACTGGCCAAAAACATTTTTATCCGCTCCGGTTGAAAACAAACCGGGCTCGGTTTTTAAATACAACAATATGGCCACGTTTATGCTATCGGCCATTTTACAAAAAGCAACCGGAGAGAAGTTGGCAGCCTATTTAAAGCCACGATTATTTGATCCTCTGGGCATCACCAATTATACCTGGGATGAGACTCCTGAAGGTTATACTTTTGGTGCCATAGGATTGAAGCTACCCTCTCACGACATGGCAAAGTTTGGACAACTTCTGTTGCAAAAAGGAACGTGGCAGGGCCAACAACTGGCGCCATCTGCCTGGGTGGAGGCTGCCACCTCCTTTCAGATTCAAGGCAATGCTCCTGAAAATCCCACACCGAGAGAATTCAACGACTGGGAGCAGGGCTACGGCTACCAGTTTTGGAGGGGTAGATGCAACTCCTACAGGGCAGATGGACTGGGTGGTCAGTTTATTATAGTTTTGCCTGAAAAGGATGCAGTAGTAGTTTTGACAGCAGCTGCCGCAAACACTCAAAAAGAACTGGATTTGGTTTGGAAACATTTGGTACCTGCCATGTATGACAAATCACTTCCGGAAAACAAGCAGGCACTGTCAGAATTAAACAATAGAATTGAGGGCCTCTCTGCCCCACGACATGTGCAAATGGCTCCGGATATGGCAAAAAAAATTTTCGGTAAGACCATTCAGGTTGCACAAAATGAAGTCGGTATCACCGACTTAAAAATACACTTTGATGGCAGAGACAATATGAAGTTAGAATTATTTCATGGCGCTGAAAAGTCCGAAATAAAAGCGGATTTGGGCGATTGGAATCTGAGTCAAACCAAACTAAAATCCCTGGCCAGCCCGCCCGTTGTCAATCCGGGTGGACGGATCAAGGTAGCATCTATGTATGATTGGTATAATGATAGTAGTCTTACCATTTCACTTCGATTTGTAGAAGAAAGCATAAGAGAAGAAAACCTTATCCTTCGTTTTGAAGAGGCAGGCAACGAAATAAAGGTGAATATTGAGCATAAAAACTATGTTGAATTTTTGGGTGTACAGTCAAGCTTAATGGAGGGGAAAATATCGTTGATCGATTGAGGTTTAAAATGGTAAAATCGCCATTTTGATACCTAGTAGTACCATCGTAATTACCTACCATGGAAAGTTGTTAAAACTTGACCCTTAGGGCATTTAACCTTCATGATTTGTATTTTTCGTCAAGAAGAATAGAATAAAGCTTAAAATTTCGAGAATAGACCTATCTTTGATACTATCATATGATACTATCAAAATGTCAAAACCTCCCTTCGAAATCACACCGGAAATATTAAAATCCGTTGCTTCTATTTCAGAAAAAATGGGAGAGGTGAACACGAGGTACTTGATAAGGCAAGATCCAAAACTCCGAAAACAAAATCAGATCAAAACCATCCATGCTTCATTACAAATTGAAGGAAATACTTTATCAGAAGCTCAAATCACTGCCATTCTTGAAAACAAAAGGGTAGTTGGGCCCGAAAAAGATATCAGGGAAGTTTTAAACGCACTAGAGGTTTACAAGAACCTAAAGCTCTATAATTATCAGTCGGAAAAACACTTTTTAAATGCATACCGGCAATTGATGTTGGGCCTTATACCATCTCCTGGAAAGTATAGGACAAAAGGCGTGGGTATTGTAGAAGGTTCAATGGTCAAACATCTTGCTCCTCCCTGTGAGTTGGTAAAACCTCAAATGACTGATTTGTTTCGGTACCTGAAAGACAAGACTGAATTGACACTGATTAAGAGCTGTGTTTTTCACTATGAATTGGAGTTTATCCATCCCTTTATGGATGGCAATGGCAGAATGGGAAGGCTATGGCAAACATTGATTCTGATGAGTGAATATCCTTTATTTGAGTTTTTGCCATTTGAAACCCTTATCGCTAAAAATCAAAAGGAATATTACCAGGCCCTTTCACTTTCTGACAAAGAAGGCAAATCAACCCGTTTCATTGAATTTATGCTGGGCATCCTGGACCAATCGCTGGCTGAGTTACTCGAAAGAAGATCCCAAAGACCAAACGAAACACAAAGGTTGCAGCTGTTTTTAGAAGATTGTGATCAAACATTTTCCAGAAAGGAATACATGAAACGATACCCCGAAATTTCAACGGCTACGGCCAGTCGCGACTTAAAAAATGGGGTTGAAAATGGGCTCATAGAAAAATTCGGAGATAAAAGTCTCACATTATACAGGAGACATAACATTATTGATTAGTAACATTTCATATTGAAACAGACCCATCTGCCTCTTCACCAAAACTAAAAACCCACTACAACAACGATATGAGGGGTCAGTGTAGCTAAAAGTACGCTACGGGCTCCATAATTAGCAAGCTTCATGTGAATTCCACGACAAAATATTGCTATATTTGGAATGACCAACGCTCCAAACTACCATACATGAAACACCTCTTTTTGGCCTTATTTTTATGGATATTTCTCCCTTCTGGCAAGACACAGGACAATTACCTCATCGGTTATCAAAACGAGGTATCGGGCAACAAATTCACCTATCATTCGCCTTTCTCCAATTCAGAATTAAGCCTGCTTTCCAGGGCCAACAAGGACTTTGAACCCATTGTGTGGAATACTCAGCATGTGCCTACAGATTTTAAAGGGGAAAACATTTCTTTTGTTTGGCTGTATGGCATCGATGTTACACCAACTCCCCAGGCCTTTGACATTTATATGAACGATATCAAACTGGGTACCTTTCAAAGCCCTGTGACCAATGACATCGCAACCTGGTCTATAAAGGGCGCCAGGGGAAGCCAACTTACTTTCAACAAAACCATGATTGATAAACACGGTGATCAAATGGGTTTTGCAGTCCTCACAGTACCTGCAAACAACATCAAAAAGGGTGAGCCTCTTCAAATCAAAGTGGATGCGGTTGACAATGAAAGTCCTATCTGGTACATGACCTTCAAACTGCCATTAAAACAGGAGATCAAAGTCAATCAATTGGCGGTAGTGACCAAAGAAAACAATCAACCAAAACACACGGTACGATTCAACATCATCCACCTCGGAGATCCGGTGGAGGCGTCTCTATCTGTGGCCAATCAAAAGAAAAAAACAAGGCTGGTGCCAGGGTTGAATGAAGTTGATTTTAATATTAATGCCGTTGAAAAGCCTACCGAATTTAAAGCGAAGGTGGAGATCAAGGGTCGGCCTGCTTCATACCACTCTTTTATGCTGGCCCCCATCAAAGAGTGGACCATCAACCTGGTACAGCACAGTCACACTGACATTGGATATACCCGATCTCAAACCGAAATTCTTGCGGAACACTTGCGCTTTATTGACTATGCACTCGACTACTGTGACCAAACCGATCACTACCCTGACGACGCGCGATTTCGGTGGACTTGCGAAGTATCCTGGACGGTAAGAGAATATCTCAAGGCACGGCCCAAAGGACAGATCGACCGATTGCTCAAACGCATCAAAGAGGGTAGGATTGAGGTGACGGGAATGTTTTTTAACTTTTCTGAGATTGTTGATGAAACGGCGCTGGCCATTCAAACCCAGACGTTAAAATATTTCAAAGACCAGGGCATAGATGTCACCTCTGCCATGCAAAATGATGTGAATGGCATTGGCTGGTGCATGGTAGATTTGTACCACAATACCGGTGTAAAATACCTCACCATGGGCCAGCATGGTCACCGCGCACAAATCCCTTTTGATAAACCCACTGCTTTTTGGTGGGAGTCGCCTGCAGGCAATCGTTTATTAGCATACAGGAGTGAGCATTATATGCATGGCAATGCCCTAAGTCTTACCTCCGGCAACATCGATGTGTTCAGGGCCAATTTATCAGAGTACCTCAAGTCATTGGAACAAAAGAACTATCCCTTTGACCACACTGCCTTTCAATTTTCGGGTTATGTTACAGACAACTCGCCCCCTTCAATCACGGCCTGCGACATCGTTAAGGAGTGGAATGAAAAATACGAATGGCCCAAACTAAGAATTTCTTTGGCCAGTGAGTTTATGGTATATCTGGAAAAGAATGAAAAAGATCAACTGGCCGTTCAAAAGGTTGCCTGGCCGGATTGGTGGACCGATGGTTTTGGCTCCGCTATGAATGAGACCAAGGCAGCCAGAGTTACCCAGGCTGAAATGATCAGCAATACCGCACTCTTTTCAATGGCCCGAATGTTGGGCGCCGATATACCCGCACAAATCCTGACCGACGTTCAGGACTGTTATGACAACCTGCTCTTTTACGACGAACACACCCTTGGTGCCGATGAGAGCATTACCAACCCCTTGTCAGAAAACACTGTGATTCAATGGGGACAAAAATCTGCCTATGTGTGGACAGCCGTTAAACAATCGGGGCTGTTGCGCGAAAAGGCATTGGGTTATCTCCAGCCCTTCGTTGAGAAATCAGAAGTACCCACCATTGCGGTGTTTAATACTCTAAACTGGCAGCGATCCGGTTTGATAAACGTGTATATTGATCACGATATTTTACCCCTTGACAAAAATTTTAAAATCATCGATGAAAACGGCAGAGATTTGCCTGCCCACCTCATTAAAAGCAGAAACGATGGAAGTTACTGGTCGATTTGGGTGCATGAGATCCCACCCATGGGCTATGCCCGGTTGCGGATAGAGGTAGACAGGAATGCCATGCGTTCATTGGATAAAGTCAACGCGGAGAATACCCTTGAAAACCAGTTCTATAAAATTGAACTTGACCCGCAAAAGGGAGCCATCAAAAGCATCTTTGACAAAGAACTTCAGCTCGAATTGCTCGACCCACAGAGCGACATACTCTTGGGTACAGTGATCTATGAAGAGTTGGAAAATCGCCACACCATGGAGCGGCTCACCAACGCCAACAGAGATACCACCTACGTACCTTTGGTAAAACAATTATCCTCTCTGAGAAATATAGGAGTGTCAGAAGTAATCCCGGATATCATCTGGAATAGCATTAGAATCCACGGCCAACTTGACCGCTGTTCGGATGAGCGGGGTGTAGAAATGGAACTTCGCCTCTACCACCAGGAAAAGAAAATTGAATTGTTGTACAAGACCTACAAATTAAAGGTTACTACACCGGAAGGCCTCTACGTGGCCTTTCCCTTTAAGATGAGTGCTGCCGATCAATTGGCATTTGAAGTGCAGGGAGGCACCGTGCGTCCGGGCTACAACCAACTGGAAGGCACGGCATCCGATTGGAACACCATCCAAAATTTTGCTGTGGTAAAAAACCAAAATGCCCAAATCATTTTCAACAGTAAGACCACGCCCCTGGTCCAGTTTGGAGATATCAACACCGGTCGGTTTTATTACAAACACAAGCCTGTTAAGTCGCACATCTATTCCTGGGTGCTCAATAACTACTGGACAACCAACTTCAAAGCCAACCAGGAAGGAGAGATGAATTGGAATTATGTGATCACCTCCACCCCCAATACCACCAACACTGCTGCCACCCGATTTGGCTGGGAGAACACCATACCCCTGGCTGCCCGAGTCATCCCTGCTGGTTCAGAAAAGAGTATGAACCTCTCCAGATCCCTCATAGATCTGGACCTACCCAATGTCTTATTGGTAGACAGCCAGCTTGCCCCGGATGGCAAATCCATCATCCTCCACCTTAGAGAAACCGAAGGTGATCACGCCATTTTGGATGTAGTGAGATTAAAACAACAAACCGGAGCCACCACCATCAGCGAGGTGAATGTTTTGGGTGAAGAGATCAAATTATTAGAGAGGCCGTTGCTGATTGAGCATTATGAGACGAAGTTTATTAAGGTGATGCTGAGATAGTCGGAATACATCACAAAATTTGATCTCTAAATATCGCTGGTATGCAGGGATTTATTTTTGGAGCGAAGACAAAGCCGTTAAGTCATTCTAATCGCATTGGCAGTAAGGCGCGGCCGCATTGCCCGAGGTGCCCCGCACCGAGCATTGCACTAAGCCAAAGGCGTATTACGCGAGAGCAAAGTCCTTGCATTGCACTAAGCGCGCAGCGCGTATTGCCCG
>JAGNSQ010000236.1 GCA_017987975.1 Saprospiraceae bacterium | reverse complement strand
TACGGTGGCAGCCGCTTGCCTTTCATTTGCCCTAGTAAAAGACTGAGTAAATCAAGATGAGCAGTGCGATTACAATCAGGCTCCAGAAATTGAAGGTTTTGTCGGTATCAAACAGCCCTTTTCTCAGCTCGATGGCTTTGGGTGAGTCTGTTTTGCTTTCCATCATTGAAATACCCATAACGATGGCACTAAGCAAAATGAAGCTGAGGCCCATTCTGTGGATAAAAGCCACATCTGCCAGTGCAAATTTCAAGACAAGAGAAAGTGGTATGGCAAGAAATACGGCTGCTAATGCTGCATTGGTAGTGGTACGTTTCCAGAAAAGCCCAAAGAGGAAAACCACCAGGATGCCCGGGCTAATAAAGCCAGTGTATTCCTGAATAAACTGGAAGATCTGGCCAAAATTGGCAAGGGCAGGTACCATGAGGGCACCGATGACCAAGGCGCCTAAAGAGGCCAACCTTCCGGTTCTTACCTGACTGGCTTCAGAGCCATCTTTGTTGAAAAACTTATTGTGTAGATCGAGGGTATAAATGGTAGAAGCACTGTTGACCATAGAGCAGATAGAAGAGCCGATGGCTGCAACCAAGGCTGCTACTACGATGCCCTTCAAACCAGAGGTAACAAAATTATTGACTACCCATGGATAGGCCTGGTCGGCCTTGGTGATATCGGCTTTCATAACATAGGCTGCGATGCCCGGCAACACTACGATAAAAGGCACAAACATTTTGATGATGGCAGCTGTAACTACTCCTTTTTGTGATTCACGGATGTCTTTGGCAGCGAGTGCTCGCTGGATAATGTATTGGTTGAAGCCCCAATAGTATAGGTTGGCGATCCACATACCTCCAATCAATACACCCAAACCCGGAAGGAGCTGGTAGGCCGATTTGGTTTCACCAGAATCAATGTCAAAATAAGTGTCTGTGGAATCAAAGATCATATTAAATTTCTCCGGCGCTTTTGCGTACAACATTTTAATACCTTCAACCACGCCTTGTCCGTCAGAAACTGCATTTAAAACGAGGACGGAAGCAATAGTGCCACCGACAATCAGGATGATGACCTGAATAACATCTGTCCAGACCACGGCTTTGAGTCCTCCAAATACAGAAAGGGTGCCTGAATAAATCATTAGTCCAATCACTGCATAATGAATGGGGATGCCCATGATAGAGTTGAGGGCAAGACTACCGAGGTAGTACAAAGAACCTACGTTGACAAAGACAAAAAGGATGACCCAGAAGATGGCCAGTCCTGTGCGCACCCTGCCGTCGAATCTTTTTTCCAGGAACTGGGGCATGGTCTGGATGTTGTGCTCCAAAAATACGGGTAACAGGTATTTGCCCACCACCAGCAGCGTAGCAGCAGCCATAAACTCATAAGAGGCAATGGCGAGACCGATGGCATAGCCGGAGCCCGACATACCGATCATTTGTTCAGCAGAAATATTGGAGGCAATGAGCGAGCCGCCTATGGCCCACCAGGGGAGGGTCTTGCTGGCCAGGAAGTAAGACTCTGCGGTGTCATTTTTTTCCTTAAATGCGAGGTAGACCCCAAAACCAATCATGGCCACAATGTAAATGGCAAAGACGGTAAAATCGGTAGTAGAAAAATTCATATGGCTTTAAATTGAACGATTAATTTGCCTGCAATTTAGAAAATAGATTTAAATATTTGGCAATTCGAATAAAAAACCACTTTAAAACACAGAAAATGTGTTGATAGGCCAAATCAATGAAAGAAAATTTGGTTTATTTCCAAAAAACTAAATAAAAGCTAAGAAGTCAGGGTAAAAACGTTTTTAGGTACGAAATAATATCGTTCCAATTGACGAGTACATAAAATATTATTAGGGAAACTACAAAATATAGGAAGACCCTGAATTGAAATGCTCTTTGCTGGTTTTTTTCACGTCGTGAAACATAGGGTTTTTTGCGATAGGATCTCATCATGGCTACATGTCGTTGTGTCTTTCCCAATAGTTTTGATCCTCGACTTCCGATAGCAGGTTGAGGTAATTCTGGTATCGGTGTTCGCTGATCCACCCTTCTTTTAGGGCATTTTTGACTGCACAATGGGGCTCATTTCTGTGGGTGCAGTCGGCAAATTTACATTCTTTGGACAAGGCAAAAAACTCTCTGAAGTTGTGGGCTATGTCCATCACTTCGAGGTGGTTGAAGCCCAGGGTTTTGATGCCCGGTGTGTCGATGATCTGGCCTCCCATGTGGAGGTCGTACATTTCTGCAAAAGTAGTGGTATGCTGTCCCTTGCCTGAATAGTCGGATATCTCAGAGGTACGTAGTTCCATGCCGGGTTGCACCGC
This sequence comes from Saprospiraceae bacterium, assembly GCA_017987975.1. Taxonomy (GTDB): domain Bacteria; phylum Bacteroidota; class Bacteroidia; order Chitinophagales; family Saprospiraceae; genus JADKBO01. The sequence goes on along the minus strand of JAGNSQ010000236.1, from coordinate 441 downwards.
ATTGACGAGGCTCGACTTACCTACTCCCGATTGACCAGCAATGAGGGTCGTTTTGTTGTGCAACAAAGAAGCCAATTGTTCGATGCCCTCACCTGTCTGAGCGGAACAGTGGAGCACGGTATAGCCGATGTTTTCGTAAACGGTTTTGTAAAAATTATATTCCAGCTCTTCCTGTTCGCCATGGAGGTCGCACTTATTAAAAGCAATAATAACAGGGATGTTATACGGCTCTGTCATCATGAGAAAACGGTCGATAAAGCCCGGCTTGAGGTTGGGCTCAATCATGGTGACGATGAGCAGGGCCTGGTCTACGTTGGCAGCCAGTAGGTGGACGTTGTGTTTTTTGCGAGGTGATTGGCGCAATACATAGTTGGTGCGTGGCACAACGGACTGGATAGAAGCGGTACCATCATCATCCAGGAGGAGCTCTACTTTGTCGCC
>JAGNSQ010000235.1 GCA_017987975.1 Saprospiraceae bacterium | reverse complement strand
AGTGCAGCTCTTTGGTATATATTGCCACAAACAAGAGTTTTAAATGGTTATGTTGCCCGAACCGTTTGTAGCTGCCACTTTGAGATCAATAGACCTGTAGAACAAATAGTAAAAGAAGATTTAAGTGGTGGTTTGTTTTCTTTTGCAAGATTTATTATAGATGAAAAATCAAAATCAGTGACCAGTACTTTGCTGGGTTTCTCAGGCAAAACAGCTGTATACCGAAAAGGATTGGGTTGCATTTTGCTCAAAGGAAAGGATGATTACCACATTGATTTTTCTGTGCCAATTGATTCCAATAAATTTGCTGCACCCTGGCAAGACATTAGATATTCGACATTTAGCAGAGATGCTAAAAAAAGAATTGACACCCTGGCGTTTGACAAAGACTATTCTGTGGGCAAAAAAAAGACCAGAGCACTTTTGATTTTGCATAAGGATACGCTGATTTATGAACAATATGCTGATGGCACAAACAGTGATACCCCTTTATTGGGTTGGTCGATGACAAAATCTGTCATCAGCGCCTGTGCAGGAATTTTGGTTAAAAATGGGCAGCTTTCAATTGATGAAAAGCCATTTAAAACATCACCAGACCCTTATAAATCCAGTACGACTCTTAGAGATTTGTTGCAAATGAGGAGTGGGCTTGATTGGGAAGAAAATTACAATCGATACAGCAGTGCCACAAAAATGTTGTTTGACAGTGACAATGTTTTTGATCAGGTTGAAAAGTTATCATTTGGTGAAAAACAATGGGAGTATTCCTCTGGCACCACAAATTTGATTAGTGGCTTTCTACAATCAAAATTCAAATCAAACCAGGCTTATTTAGCCTTCCCACATACGGCCTTATTTAATGTCCTGGATCTTCAACACGCCTGGATAGAACCTGATGAAAGCGGTACCTACCTGGGGTCATCTTATATGTATGCCACAGGGCAAGACTGGCTAAAGCTAGGAAGGCTGTTTTTAAACAAAGGAAATTGGCAAGGAACCCAGTTGATAGATACCAGTTGGATTGACTTTGTACAAATGGAAGCACGTGGTTCCCAAGGCAGGTATGGTGGTCATTTCTGGTTGAATAAAAATGGCATAAGTTATCCGGATGCGCCGCACGACATGTTTACAATGGATGGATATCAGGGACAATTGGTTGCCATTTTTCCTTCTCACGAATTGGTGGTAGTAAGGCTTGGTTTGGCAGATATTGATTTTAACCAACTCCTCAAAACGATTCTTTATGAAGTTGACAAATAGTTTTTGTCTTGGAATTTTAGTTGTATTTGCGGCTTGTAGTGTGCAAAAAAATGTTGTCGTACCTTCTTGTAAGTTGGGGAATTTTGTTTTCGAAAACTGTACTTGTACCAGCAGTAATAGTCTTGATACTTTTGAAATAAAAACACAAACCGGAATTCTAGCCGGTGAAGGATTTAAACTTCAGTACCAATTTGGTACAGTGGTTCCCAAGGGACCGCAAGACGCCAGAGAGTATATTGAACAAAGTTTCCGAGCTTATCATTATAAAAAATTTTTTGAGTTCATCCATATTGACTCTAAGGTGCAGAAATTGTTTAGAGACTCCGTATTATTGTCTGAAATAAAATACATAAACCCGGGTGAAGATCAATATTGCAGCGCATGCAACGTACAACTCATATTAATCTTTAAAGGCAACACCATACCATTTGGGATCTTCATCACACCCGGTTTATTGGCAGATTTAAACAAAGCGGGATTTAATTATCCAGAACATGGAAGCTACAGAATAAAACTATTCAATCATCCTGAAATAAAAGGGGGATGGGTTGGTCCTAAAAAAAGACCAAAAGGTCAGCCTAACATTTCTTTTGAAATGCTTGAAGGCGACTGGGCATTGTTTGAAAAATGGATATCGATCCATCTTAAGTGATTGACTTGATTTAATTATTCTATCGAATTGTTGCCCCTATATTCCACCACCCCATTTCCGAGGTTGTGGATGGTACTATTTGCACCCGGATTGTTTCCCTTTTTGCATAAAGTATGGTGTAAAATCAGCACACCCTGATTACTAATACAGCTTCCATCATCTTCTGTGCCAGCAACCAGAGTGGCATTTTCTATTTGGAGTGACTTACCCGGCAAAACATCAAAAACCCTGTCAGTATTGGCTGCATCGACTACCAATCGACCTTCTGATGTGGCAATAATAACGAGGTTTTTGTCTATTTCTATTGGGCTCATCAAGTGTATCGTATCTAATAATACAGGATAGCTAAAAAGCAGTGTATCACCTTCGGCAGCGCATGAAACAGCATCTCGTAAAGTACCAGGTCCTGCATCGTCTGATTTGTAAACCCATTGGCAGGGTTCTGCTTTAAAGTTAGTGAATAAGTAAGTAGCAGAGGGGGCAAGGTTATACGTATCTGTAGCTGAAGAAACAGAAAAGGACGTACCATCTTCAGAGCTTGTACCATTGTATCTATACCACGTACCACTGATTGGAAAACCGGGTATCACATCGTGGCTGGCAGCTGGATCCAGATTACCTACACTAATTACATAATGTCCATTTCCATCGTTTAGCATCATTCTTCTTGGAATGGTAAGGTTGCCTGTCCCTAATCCAATATTACCATAGTCAGGGCTTATCGTATAAAGTGGATAAGTATTTCTCAATTTAAGAATGTGTGAAATCTGGTTGTATAATTCCCTTCTTTTATCATCCTGAAAATAATTCCATCTTACAGGCTTTTCACCTGTTCTTCCATTAAAGTTAATACTAACATCATAGCC
>JAGNSQ010000234.1 GCA_017987975.1 Saprospiraceae bacterium | reverse complement strand
GTTTTATAACCCGGGGAGATAAGTATCCTTTCAAATTTTTCGTTGAGGTATACAATGGTGGGATAACCCGGTGTTCCGTCCATAAGTGCATAAGCCATTTCATGTATACCATTGTTCTGACCGGTTTTAGGTGATATAAAGCTGAACTTCGTTCCGCTGAATTGAATGGTATCCTTTCTTTCAGCATCAAATTTTACACAATAAAAATGCTTATTCATATAGGCAGCAATGGTATCGTTGGGAAATGTTGTTGCATCCATCTTCTTGCACCAGCCGCACCAATCCGTATAAAAATCTACCAACAATTTGCGGGGAGATTTTTTATTGAGTTCTATAGCCTGCTCCCAACTGTACCAGTTTACAGTTTCATGTATGGTGCTTTTTTCAACTACAATATTTTTTTTCATAGCAAGTATACCGATAACAGGTAAAAGGACAAAAAGCCAGAGAAATTTTTTCATCGCTGAATGTTTATTGGAATAAATGTAATTTAACAGGACTACCTATGCCTGGCCAACAAAACTATTTTTGATCTTTCCCATCAGGTCAATCTCCAGCATCTTGTAGGCAATACGTATCATATTTTTAAAAGCAACAGCATGTGAAATACCATGGCCAATGATAACAGGTTTGGCAACACCGAGCACCGGCACTCCGCCATACTGCTCAAAATTAAAACGGTTAAAATGTTCATCTGCTATATTACGACGCTGTACAATATCATAAATACTCTCGGCAAGTTTTAAAATAACGTTACCGGTAAATCCTTCGCAGACAAAAACATCTGCTTTGTTCATTAGAATATCCCTGCCTTCAACATTTCCCACGAAATTGATCTGGCTGTTCTCTTTTAATAAAGGGTAAGTTGCCTGTGCAAGGATATTGCCCTTGCCTTCTTCTTCACCAAGATTCACTAAGCCTACTTTAGGATTTTCAAAATTCAAAATGTGTTGTGCAAATAAAGAACCAAGGATGGCAAATTGATTCAGGTTTTCCGGTTTACAATCAGCATTCAATCCAACATCTACCAATAAACCAAGAGTACCGTCTTCCCTTGGCAGGTATGCTCCAATGGTTGGCCGCAATACCCCTTCTATGGCTTTAATACTGAATAGTGCTCCTACCATCATGGCTCCGGTATTGCCGGCACTGATGAATGCATCGGTCTTGCCGGTGGCCAGTAAATGAAAGCCGATAGCAATGGAAGATTCCTTTTTTTCACGAAGGGCCTTGGTAGGATGTTCATGCATCCCGATAACTTGTGAAGCATGTACTATTGAATATTTATCAGCAGGTATCGGATGGTCAGTAATGTGTTTTTTGATCTGTTCCTCATCTCCTATTAATACCAGGTGAAGGTCTGCAGTGAAGGTCGATAAAAATTCCGCAACCCCCTTTACAGCTTCCAAAGGAGCAAAGTCGCCACCCATCATATCTAATCCAATCTTCATGGTAAGTATATTAAATAAAAAGTTCTAAACTCAAATATAAGATATAATTGAATTTAGAACATCGCCTGCCTGCCGGCAGAAATCTCGAAATCAGAATCAGAAAAATATTATGCTTTAAGCGGAGCCTTTTCAGCCACCACTTTTCCTTTGTAATATAATTTTCCTTCACTTACATGAGCACGGTGACGTACATGAAGTTCTCCGGTAGTTTTATCGGTACTTAATGTAGCTTCAGTTGCTTTGTAGTGTGTTCTTCTTTTTGCACTACGTTGTTGGCTATGTCGCCGTTTGGGATTTGGCATGTTCTTTTATTTTAAAAATTTTAATTACTCTTTTTATCTTTTTTACCTGCTTTCTTAAACTGTTCTAACCCTTTCCAAAGTTGATTGGCATTGTGTTCATCTGCCTTTACTTCCATCTCTCTTAATTTCTCCAGCACTTCCATATTGCATTGAGGGCCTCCTGTTTCAAATTCCTTACACATTTTTTGAATGGGAATACTGAGTAAAACAAATTCGTATATCCAGTCTGCAACATCAATATGGCTCTCATTTCTTGAAATGTAATAAACATCAGGATCATCTTCCTGTTCATTCATCTCTTCAGGATTGTCCACCATCTTTACCAGCATATTAAACTCATCCCACAATTCCTGCTTCAATGGGTTGCCACAACGGTCGCAAACCACATCAGCAACGCCACCTACCTCAAACTTAAGCAGCATAAAACTGCTCTTTTTGTCAAGCTGAAGTTTAATGTTTGCCTTACAATCAGTAAATTCAGTGTCTCCTTTCTCAGCAAAGAACTTTTCATCCACTTTGTAACTAAACTCATGAACTCCGGGCTTCAACCCCACAAATGCTATCTCAAATGCCCGTTTACTAGCCATTACGGATGGTTTAAAGGAGTGCAAATGTAGGGGAAAATTTTAGATTTTAGGCCTTGATTTTGGATTATTATCCTTTTAAATGGCCAATTTCAGGGCAATTTCGCCTTTTAAAAACGGATTTTGGTAATTTTAAGCTCCCATGAGTAAAAAACGTTTTTGGATCCTGACCGGTATTTTAATTTTACTGGTAGTTTTTATCCGTACATACAGTGGCTCCTCCATAAGAGTTGAAGAAAATTATTCAACAGGTATCTATCCAAAATTCGGTGCCGTATTACGTTTCTTATTTGGCTGGATCCCGTTTAGCATAGGAGATTTTTTGTATGGTGCATTTGGTATCTGGATACTATGGCAGATCATCAAATCCTTAAAAGCGATTTTTAAAAGAAAGCTTACCGGGGATGGCTCTTTAAGAAGATTACAAAAAACGGTAATCCTTGC
>JAGNSQ010000109.1:1371-10273 GCA_017987975.1 Saprospiraceae bacterium | reverse complement strand
GCTTCCCCCTTTTTTATTGGCCTGTCCAGATTATTTTGCCGGTGAGACTGCTCTTGTTGACGGTCGTTCCGGATAGCAAATAACAACCGTTCGACAACTCTGATAAATTTATGGACTGGCCGCCAACAGAATTCTTTACTATTTTACCCATGGCATCCAAGACCCGAACCTCAACAATATTTTGAGTTGAGGAAAAAGTCAGGTCAGAACCAATGACTTCAAACCAGGTATGTTTAACATCAGTGGCATCCTTTACGGCCGTGGTTTTGGTTATTATTTTAGACAGTTTACTCCATAAAAGGGCATCGAAAACAATGGGAACGGCCACATCTTCATCGGTAGCCTTGTCTCCCATTCGCACTACCACCAGTTGCTGGCTGGGCACAATATAGAGTTTCTGGTCATTTTTGCCAAGTGCTGCAAACATGTCTGAAGGAGCAGTAGTAACTAGTGGACCAGGGAAAACAAATTGAGCACCAGGGAACATGTAACTCGTTTTGCCGTTGAGCCACCATAAATAACCATAAGATTGGTTTAGGTTTTGGGAAGTCTGGGACATAGCATTAACATAGTCGGGATTATTAATGACATCAACCCCTGCCCAGCTTCCTTTTCCGAGAACCAGCAGGCCAAATCGGGCCATGACCCTGGCCGTGCTGTAAAATACATTGTTGTAATTGGACTGGATGTACAAGCCATTGATGCCGGTCTTGTCGCTTAGTCTAGACTTCACGTAGGCATTGAGGTTTTGTCCGGTGGCTCCTTCAATGACGCCATCCAGCAAGGAATATGGACTGTTGTGATAAGCCCATCGGCTGCCGGGGGCTACCAGGCACTCCAGGCATTCCGGATCGGTGCACTCAAAGCTGGCGTTGTCGTTGAGCCCGGTAGTCATGGTGATTTGATTTTGAATTGTAATCTTGTTTTCTTCTGCTGCTGTACAGGAAGTCCAGCCAACACCCAGATATTTTGAGCTAGGGTCGGTCAGTTTCAATTTTCCATCTGCCTGGGCACAGGCAACCATGACACTGGTAAGCGATTTACCCGCACTGGCCCAATACCAGGGCTTGCTGGCGTTGTGGTCATTGAAATAATATTCCAGCACAATTTTGCCATCTTTCAACACCATAAAAGCTTTGGTGTCGGTAGTATCGAGAAATAATCGGAGGTCTTGCAGCAGGGTTGTGTCCCAGCCCAGGGCATGGGCATCGGTGGTCTGCCAGACAGAGCCGGTTATGGGGGGATAATACAGGTTTTGGGCATGAGACAGGGCTACGCAAATGACGAGAGTCAGGGTAAAACACAAAGATCGCAACATGATGGAATTTTTACTTTGACCAAAGATCGGCTTTAGGGTTTATTCAATGGGCTGAATTATTGCCATTATTTTATTGCAATCCGGAGGCAGGAATAGGGTGAAATAGGCAACAAAATTTAATTTGGTAGTTTTTCAACTGAATGTCGAAATAAATGATGGTATTTTGGTTTTTATTTAGACCATTTCGAAATTAAATTCTTCAAGCATCAAAAGAATGAATTGGGGTAAAATCTTAGAAAAAACTGCTGTACAATGATTATTTTTGCTGACCTGTGACCGAGGTTGCAGAGCTAGAACTTCAATTAAAATTGTATGGATCGCACCAATGTAAACAACCCGGAATACTATCACAAGGTGGTGGATTGTCAGTATGCCTGTCCGGCACACACACCTGTACCGGAGTATATCAGATTAATAGCAGCAGGTAAATACACAGAGGCCTATATGGTCAACTGGGAATCCAATGTTTTTCCAGGGGTACTGGGCAGAACCTGCGATCGGCCTTGTGAGCCTGCATGCAGAAGAGGTAGGGTAGAAGAAGAACCCGTTGCCATTTGCAGATTAAAGAGGGTGGCGGCGGATCACAAGGGGAGCATTAAACACCTGATGCCGGCTATACCCGACCAGAAAAATGGAAAAAGAGTGGCCCTCATTGGAGGGGGGCCTGCTTCACTAACGGTGGCTAGAGATTTGGCACCTTTGGGATATGATATTGACCTATATGATGACCAACAAAAAGGTGGGGGGATGATGCGAAGCCAGATTCCATCATTTAGATTGCCCGATGAAGTATTGGACGAAGAGGTAAATCAAATTACAGACCTGGGTATCAAGACCCATTTTAATACCAGGGTAGAAAGCCTGAGAGATGTGATGGCCAAGGGCTACGATGCCGTATTTGTTGGCACGGGGGCACCAAAGGGCAAAGACCTTGAGATGCCTGGCAGGCACGATGCCGGTGGACATATACACATAGGTATTCAGTGGTTGGCAAGTGTTGCCTTTGAACACATTCACAGCATCGGCAAAAAAGTGATTGTTTTGGGAGGTGGTAATACAGCCATGGACTGTTGTCGAACTGCCAGGAGGCTGGGAGGCGAAGAAGTAAAAGTTGTAGTGCGCAGTCCCTTTGCGGAAATGAAAGCCTCACCCTGGGAAAAGGAAGATGCTATGCACGAAGACATTCCCATTATTGACAATCATGTACCCAAACAGTTTGTCATTGAAGATGGAAAGTTGAAGGGGGTTTTATTTGAAAAAGTAAGTGCTGTTTATGAAGATGGCAAAAGAAAGCTAAAACCAACAGGTGAGCCGGATGTTTTGATCGAAGCAGATGATGTTTTGATTGCCATAGGACAAGAAAACACCTTTCCCTGGATAGAAAGAGATCTGGGATTGGAATTTGACCAATGGGGTATGCCTATCATCAACCCGATTAATTTTGCCTCTACTTTGCCAGGTGTATTTTTTGGCGGTGATGCGGCTCTGGGTCCTAAAAACATTATTACGGCAGTGGCGCAAGGCCATGAAGCCGCCATATCTATCGATTTATATTGTCAGGGAAAAGACCTGAGCCAGCGCCTGGAGCCAAGGACCAAGATCCAGAGCACCAAGATGGGCATCCATGAGTGGAGTTATGACAATGGTGTTGCAGCCGACCTTCGGTACGCAGTGCCACAGGCCGATAAAGAAGAAACCCTGAGAGACAGAAAAAAAGAAGTGGAACTGGGCTTTGACCTCAAAACTGCCTTTCGTGAAGCCCAACGTTGTTTCAACTGCGACGTGCAGACCGTATTCACAGATAATAAATGTATAGAATGTGATGCCTGCATGGATATTTGTCCTACATCGTGTATCACCTTTACCAACAACGAAGAAGATGAGTCGGTATTGAGACAAAAACTCCTGGTACCCGCGCTCAATATGGAGCAGGATTTATTGGTTTCAGGAACCTTAAAAACTGGAAGGGTTATGGTTAAAGACGAAGATGTATGCCTGCACTGTGGTTTGTGCGCTGAGCGTTGTCCAACCGCAGCATGGGATATGCAGAAATATTTATATAATACCGCAAAAGCGGGTCATCACTGTTATGTATGAGTGGAGTAAATGATTTTGTAATACGATTTGCCAACGTAAATGGAACGGGATCGGCGAGTGCCAATTTTTTATTTGCCAAAACCGTGTTCCGAATGGGCGTACCTGTGGTACCCAAAAATATTTTCCCGTCTAATATACAAGGCTTACCTACCTGGTATGAGGTAAGGGTAAGTGAGAAGGGGTATTTGGGCAGAAGAGATGGAATCGACTTTATGGTGGCCATCAATCCACAATCATTTAAAAAAGATGTGGCATCTGTAAAATCGGGTGGCTTTTTTATGTACGACAGCACCAAGGTCTTGCACGAAGAATTTATCAGACCCGACATCCATTATATTGGTGTGCCGATGATGGAGATTTGTAACCAGGAATTTACTGACGCCAGACAGCGACAGTTGTTTAAAAACATTGTGTATGTTGGTGCATTGGCTAGTTTGCTGAAGCTCGATTTTTCGGTTATCGAACAATTATTTGCCGAGCAATTTAAAGGCAAAGAAAAGCTTATAGCGCCTAATATCAAGGCCCTTTATTTGGGTGCCGATTATATTTCTAAAAACACTACCACATATCCTTCTTTTTATGTAGAAAGAAGAGATTTGGTAGGTGATAGGATCCTGGTTGATGGCAATACAGCCGCTGGACTTGGAGCCGTTTATGGTGGCGCCAGCGTTGTAAGCTGGTATCCCATTACGCCTTCAACTTCACTGGTTGGGGCTTTTGAAGATTTTGCCAAAGAACTCAGGGTAGATGCAGAAACTGGCAAAAACAATTTCAGCATCGTACAGGCCGAAGACGAGTTGGCGGCCATCGGCATGGTCATGGGGGCCAGCTGGAATGGGGCGCGGTCTTTTACAGCAACCAGTGGTCCTGGTGTTTCGTTGATGAATGAATTTTTGGGACTTGCTTATTTTTCTGAGGTTCCGATTGTTTTGGTCGACGTGCAAAGGGCAGGGCCTTCAACCGGAATGCCAACGCGTACCCAGCAATCGGATATCCTGGAAGCAGCCTATGCATCGCACGGAGATACTAAACACGTATTGTTATTTCCTTCTACACCGGAAGAGTGTTTTCACTTTATGTCGGAAGCATTTGACCTGGCAGAGGGACTGCAAACCCCAGTTTTGATGATGTCTGATCTCGACCTGGGAATGAATGATCACATGTCGGCTCCTTTCAGATGGGATGACGATAAAAAATACCAGCGGGGCAAGGTACTCAATGCCGAAGAATTGGAAAAGGTGAAAGACTGGGGCAGGTATAAAGACGTGGACGAAGATGGTGTGCCATATCGCACCTTGCCGGGCAGCCATCCAAACAAAGGCGCTTACTTTACCCGGGGATCGTCGCATGACGAATATGCCCGATACACTGAAGATTCAGATACCTATGTAAGGATCATGGAACGTTTGGTGAAAAAAATGGAAACTGCGAAAAGTAAGGTACCGGCTCCCGAAGTTCACGATGAAGGAAATGCCATGGGCATCCTTTATTACGGCACATCTGCTCATGCTTGCGAAGAAGCAAAAGATCTGCTGGCAGAAGCAGGTACCAAGGTTGATAGCATGCGCATCAAGGCCTTTCCTTTTAACGAAGAAGTGAGGGCTTTTATCGAACGCCACGATCAGGTTTTTGTGGTTGAACAAAACCGCGATGCCCAATTGCGAACCCTGTTGATCAACGAAATGGATTTGAATCCGGCCAAGTTGACAAGGGTCTTACATTATGACGGAACCCCCATCAGTGCAGATGTAGTGTTGCAGGGAATGCTGTCCAATTTTAAATCACAAAGTCATTAAATTTCGGTTATATGAGTTACAGTAAACCTGTATTTCACCATCCCAATCTTACCAAAAATGCGTTGGGATATACTAAAAAGGATTATGAAGGCAGTTTGTCGACCCTATGTGCGGGCTGTGGACACGATTCCATCAGTGCCGCCATTGTAGAGGCCTGCTTTGAGTTAAATATTGAGCCCCATCGAGTAGCCAAGTTATCCGGTATCGGATGTTCTTCCAAAACACCGGCTTATTTTCTCAACAATTCGCACGGCTTCAATTCGGTGCATGGCAGGATGCCCTCTATTGCTACAGGCGCCAACCTGGCCAACAGAGATTTGATCTATCTGGGCGTTTCGGGTGATGGGGATACCGCCTCCATTGGTATGGGACAGTTTTGTCACGTAATCAGAAGGAATCTTAATATGATATATGTGGTTATGAATAATGGCTGTTACGGGTTGACCAAAGGCCAGGATTCAGCCACGGCGGATAAAGGTTCAATAGCAAAGGCAGGAAACATGAACCCATTTGAGGGCATTGATTTGTGTAGTCTTGCCATAGAATTGGGCGCCACCTTTGTAGCCCAGAGTTTCAGCGGCGATAAGAGTCAGCTGATTCCCATCCTTCAGGCGGCAATGAGTCACAAAGGCTTTGCCCTGGTCAATGTAATCTCTCCATGTGTTACCTTCAATAACAACAACGGTTCTACCAAATCGTATGACTACGTAAGAGAGCACAACGAAAGCATGGGTCGCATAGATTTTGTTCCAATTGGCGAAGAAATTACAACCCAGTATGCCGATGATGAGGTAAAAGAGGTTAAGTTTCACGACGGCAGTGAAGTGCTATTTCACAAATTGAGAAAGGACTTTGATCCCGAAAATAAAATTGAGGTAATCAATGCCATCCAAAATGCCAGATCGAAAAATGAAATCCTAACAGGGATCTTGTATCTGGATCGCCATGGCGTGGAGCTCAATGATTTACTCAATACCACAGCGGTGCCTTTAAACCAGCTCACAGAAAAGGAACTTTGTCCGGGATCTTCCATGTTGGACGAAATCAATCAAGGTTACCGATAGACCCAACCCTTGGTTGAGGTCATACGTCTAATAGAAAAATAATAACATGAAAAAAACACTGGTATTGGCTTCATTTCTATTTGGCTTGTTGACATCCTGTTCAAAATCAGAAGATAATTGTATACCTGGCAAACTGGAAGGTTCCTGCATTCAAGGTAAAATAGAAACTTTTAAACAGGAAGAAAGATCGATAGCTGTGTATAGTTATCAGGTGGATTGTGAGATTCACTATTGGTTTCATGACGGATCAAGGGCCTGGGATGGTTCAGAATATATTTATAACGATGCGTGTGAAGAAGTTTGCCAGTTGTGCGGCTTTTGTGTTCAGAACATTTGCGGAGAAAAATATCCATCCAACATTGATGACTGGACCCTGGTCTGGAAAAAATAAGAGTTCAGGGCTTAGCTAAAATTCTTCTTACCTTTGTGGCTCTAATTAGATCACATTGGTATTTACAACAGATAAGCGGTTTAAAACCTATACACTTTTGGCCATTGCCTTGTGTATACCAGCTTTTTTGTTGAACCTGGGTATCACCCCTTTTATAGGTGATGAAGCCATACGAGCATTGGTGGCTTTAGAAATGATGTTGTCTGACAACTACCTCGTACCTACCATGAGGGGAGAATTTTATTTTTCCAAGCCCCCTCTTTACAACTGGATCCTGATTGTTTTTTTCAAAATGTTTGGAGAGGTCAATGAATGGGTTACCCGATTTCCAACCGTTATCTTCAGCTGGGCATTTACAGGGGTCATTTGGTTTTTCAACCGCAAAAATTTCGAGGATCGAAGGCAGGCCATTATCCTGGCATTTACCTTTCTTACCTGTGGGAGGATGCTGTTTTATGATTCATTTTTAGGTCTGATAGACATCTTTTTTTCGATGGTCACTTATTCTTTGATGATTGGCTGCTATTTGCTGGTTCGAAAAGAGAAGTGGACAGAAATGTATGCGTATTTATATGCCCTTTCTGTCATAGGCTTTATGCTTAAGGGCTTGCCCATTTTACATTTTAGTGGCTTTGCCCTTTTGATCATCCATGGCATGTATGGCAACTGGAAACTGCTGTACTATAAAAAACACCTGATTCCACTTATTACAGCAATTGGTGTGCTGGTGCTCTATTTTTATTTATACAACTTGTATCGGGAAGCAAGCCACACCCTCAATCCATTGGTAGACCAGGCAGCGAGAAGGACCATTCTTAAGTATGGCTTTAGCGATGTGGTCAAACATGTATTTACCTATCCGCTGGAAAATATTTATCATTTTTTTCCGTGGTCGCTCATGGGCTTGTTGGTATTTCAAAAGAACATAGTAGCACAAATCAGGTCCAAACCATATGTCACTTATGTGGTGTTGAGTTTTTTACTCAATTTTGCGATTTACTGGGTATCTCCTGAAGTTTATCCCCGTTATATTTTAATGCTCATTCCCCTCATTTTTTCAGTTTGGATTTATCTCTATGGCTTTGAGTTGGGACGAAACACCCTTAGAATGCAAATTGTATCCTGGATATTTATTGCATTGACTTGGCTGGTTCCCATCATCATCGCATCACAATTTGGCAACCCACGACTTGATTACGTAGAAGGGCAGCATGTAAAAATGATGGCATTGGTAACCAGTTTAGTAGGCCTGGCTGTATTGTATTGGAAAGACCAACCCAACAGACCCATGCTATTTGTAATATATCTGTTGGTATTGCGGGTTGGTTTTAATGTTTTGATAGTGCCTGTGCGCGCTGTTACTGGTGATGACGAATATTATAAAAGAGAGGCAACCAGAATTGGCAGAACTTATCAGGATATAAAATTATTTGAGGATGCGCAACTCAACCACATTACTACTTTTTACATAACCCAGCAAACCGGGAATATCACCAATAAAACCGCAGATTTGAGAGAGGCAAAATATTTTATAATTGATTCATGTGCTATGAATCAGTTTGCCTTGATTGATAGTTTTCCGGATGCCAGTTTTTGCGGCACCCGGTGGGTTGTAAAGGGCAGGAAGCCCTAGTTAAAATTACAATGATTTAACCTCGGTAACCAGTTTGACAAGGGTGTCTTTGGCATCACCGAAGAGCATAAAACTTTTAGGACGATAAAACAATTCATTGTCGATGCCCGCATAACCGGCCTTCATTGAACGTTTCATGATGATTACATTTTTGGCATTTTCCACCTCAAGGATGGGCATTCCATAAATGGGTGAAGTAGGGTCTGACTTTGCAGCAGGGTTGACCACATCATTGGCTCCAACTACCAGTACTACATCCGTAGTAGCAAACTCCGGATTGATATCTTCCATTTCTACTAACTTGTCATAGGGTACATTGGACTCAGCCAAAAGTACATTCATGTGACCCGGCATACGGCCCGCTACTGGGTGGATGGCATATTTTACTTCCACACCTTCTTCTTCCAACAAAGTTTCAAGTTCATGGCAGGTGTGTTGAGCTTGTGCTACCGCAAGACCGTAACCCGGAACGATCACCACCTTTTTAGCATATTTCATTAAAATGGCAGAATCGGATTTGGTAATCTCTTTTACAGTGCCCTGAGCAGATTGTGCAGCTCCGGTGGCAGCCGAGCCACCAAAATTGCCCACTAACACATTCAA
>JAGNSQ010000109.1:0-1271 GCA_017987975.1 Saprospiraceae bacterium | reverse complement strand
TGTGGCATTGCGGTCATTTGCACTCTTTTGGCCATGATCCATCCGATTACAGTACCTACGATGAGGGCCAGGAAGATGTACATCAAATTGCCGAGGTGGTTGCCCTGGGCATCGGTGTACATAAAGATGGTGGCAAAAATGGCAAGTGTCATTCCACCTGCGGCGATGAGATTCCCTTTTCTGGCAGTATCGGGTTTGCTAAGCATCTTGAGTCCAACCATAAAGGTGATAGATGCTATCAGGTATATGAGGGTAAGTAAGTGTTCCATTATTTCTTTTTCTTAAACATTTCCAACATTCTGTCTGTCACTACAAAGCCACCCACAACGTTGAGGGTGCCGAGAATGACCGCAACAAAACCAAAGATCAGACTTAAAGTGCCTTCTGCCTGACCCATAACAATGATGGCACCAATAATAACGACTCCGTGAATTGCATTGGCACCCGACATCAATGGGGTGTGCAAAACAGATGGAACGTGCGAGATGAGCTCGATGCCCACGAAGATCATTAGAATGACCAGATAAATCATCTGGATATTCTCCTGAATAAATGATAATATACCCATTATTTCAAAATATTTCCCTGGTGAACAATGAGGGTTCCCTGTGTAATTTCTTCTTCCATTTCCCATTTGAAACCATCCTTATCAGAAAGGTGGAATAAGAGGTTTTGGAGGTTTTTAGCATACAATTCGCTGGCATTGGTAGCGAGCGTTGATGGCAGGTTGCCCAGACCAACAATTTTTACACCGTGTTTGACCACCACCTTGTTGAGTTCACTGGCTTCACAATTGCCACCTTGCTCAACGGCCATGTCTACGATCACGGAACCATACTTCATATTTTTAACCTGTTCTTCTGTAATGAGGATAGGAGCTTTTTTACCCATAACCTGAGCCGTGGTGATGACCAGATCGGCCTGAAACAATGATTTATTCACGGCTTCTTTTTGTTTGGCCAGGTATTCAGCTGTTACTTCTTTGGCGTATCCGCCCTCGGTTTTGACCCCGTCATCTTTAACAGTGATAAACTTAGCGCCCAACGATTCAGCTTGTTCCTTGGTTTCAGCCCTAACATCCGTAGCTTCCACCACAGCCCCCAATCTCTTGGCGGTAGCTATGGCCTGGAGTCCGGCAACGCCCACTCCAAAAATAAGCACCTTGGAAGGGGTGATGGTACCGGCTGCGGTCATCATGAGAGGGAAGATCTTGGTCATGTGCTCAGCACCCAGGATGACGGCCTTATAACCCGCCAGGTTGCCCTGTGAAC
>JAGNSQ010000015.1:13560-38940 GCA_017987975.1 Saprospiraceae bacterium | reverse complement strand
TCTTGCTTTGGTTTGAGCATCAATTAGAAAATTTCACAAATTGGTATGGCAGACAATTAGAATGGGTTTTAAGCCACAAACTTATTTTTACAGGTATCGTTATTGTGCTTTTTGCAATGACTTTAGGAATTATGAAACAAGGAATAATTGGAAAAGAATTAATATCAACAGGTGACCAAGGCAAATTTAGAATGGCTTTAGAGTTTGATAAATCCACATCTATACAACAGAACAACTTGATTGCTCAAAAGATTGAAACATACATTATTCAACAACCCGAAGTAGCAACAATATTCAGCAATATTGGCGGACCAAGCACAGGCATTGGTAGTTTGGGTGTAGGTTCAGCAAATAAAACTGAATTTACAATTCAACTAAAATCCAAAAAGGAATTGAATAATTTATCTACCGAAGGGTTTATGAAAAAACTCCGAGAGGAATTAAAAACCAAATTTCCGAGTATAAATTATTCAATGGCAGCATTGGGTTTAATACCTCGTTCAGCCCCCATTGAAATTACATTAAGCGGAAGCAACTTAAATCAAGTTATGAAAAGCGGAAACGAATTAAAAGCGAGTATTGAAAAAATGCCCGGTGCTGATAATGTTCGCTTATCCGTTGAAGCAGGTAGTCCTGAATACAAAATAATTCCCGACAAAGATAAAATGCAACGGTTAGGCTTAACAACCGCTTATGTTGGATTGAACCTAAGAACTGCCTATACAGGAAATGATGATGCAACCCTAACTGAAAACGGTACTGAATATCCTGTGCGAATTTGGCTAGATGAATTTAGCCGACAAAATTTTGAAGATGTTCAACAACTTTCTATCATTAACCCAATGGGAATACCAGTTGAAGTTTCTCAATTTGCAAGCGTTGAGCAAGACAATTCTCCTTCACTATTGGAGCGAAAAGACAGACAATCAGCAGTTACTTTGACAGCAGACGCATTGGGCAGACCTTCAGGAACTGTAGCAGACGATGTAGTAGCTTATTTAAAAGAAAATCCTTTGCCAAACGGAATACAAATGACTTGGGGGAGCGACATCAAAAGACAGAATGATAGTTTTGGAGCATTAGGTTCCGTTTTACTCATTTCCTTTTTGCTGATTTACCTGATTATGGTAGCACTATATGACAGTTTTGTTTATCCATTTGTGGTTTTGTTTTCTATACCAGTAGCAGCAATTGGGGCGTTTTTCGCTTTGAATTTGTCGTTAAGTAATTTGAGTTTATTCGCTTTATTGGGTTTAATTATGCTAATGGGCTTAGTGGTAAAAAACGCTATTCTAATTGTGGATTTTACCAATCAATTAAAAGCAAAAGGCAAACATTTTAAAGAAGCCTTAATCATAGCAGGAAAAGGTCGTATGCGACCAATCCTAATGACAACGCTTTCAATGGTTGTTGGTATGCTTCCTATCGCAATGGCAACAGGAACAGCAGCCGAATGGAAAAACGGTCTTGCTTGGGTAATCATTGGTGGACTTCTATCATCTTTAATTTTGACTGTGTTTTTAGTTCCAATGATATTTTATGTTGTTGATTCTTTAAAAGGAAAATTGATGTTTAAGAGGTAGCTGTCGAATTTGGGTGCAAATTAATAATGAGTGTATTCAAATGCTAACACGAATTTTATGAAACGGCACATTGAAACCCATTTTAGGTCGAATTATTCTAACTTAAGTAAAAGTTAATAATGCTAACATGTGATATAAACAAAAATAACATACATGAGTGCTAAAGCCATAATTATGAAAATTGTAATATTAAATTGATGTATATTTTGAATGCACATTTCTATTACTATGTAGTTTGTGTTGTCATTATGTGAATTTTACTATTTAGGATGGGTTCTTAAAAGTATACTTGGTATTTATTCTCTATTTACAACTACTGAAAAGGTGCAATTTGGTCATCTTTCACTTATTGCCAAAGGGGAAAGATGCACTATACCTTTCTGTGCAAGGTCTAAAGTTGAACTCAACAATTGCTTAAATTATCTTATTTTTGCACACATAATTGATTTTTTACATGTGTGCTACTTTTTTCAGAGGACTTTGTGTTCTTTCCTACCTTTTTTTGGCTTCACTATCATTTGGGCAAAGCATTCCGGAATTGCCTCATTTAAGGGCGGATTCTCCTTCCTATATGCAATATTTCAATCGCCCCATTGACCAGGTAGATGTCAATCAGGTTATTAAAGCATATAAAGAATATTACCGTACACACAAGTTTGAGAAAAACGAATATACACAATACTATAAGAGGTTTTTAAAGTGGTCTCGCAACTTTGCAGGCTCGGATGGAGTAGTAAAAATTCCAACTCCCGAAGAGGAGGCTGAGTGGGAAAGAAAGTACCTTTCTTTGCGCAATACCAATGATAGAGTGGCCAACTGGACCTTTGCCGGACCCAACAAAACGTATGACACAGATGGGGTAACCAAGGTGACCTGGCAAACCAACATTTATTCCATTGATATAGCTGCTACCAATGCCAATGTGCTTTTTGCAGGAGGAGAGGATGGTGGAATGTGGAAGACCACAGACAAAGGACTTAACTGGACCCTGGTAAGCCGCAACGTAAG
This sequence comes from Saprospiraceae bacterium, assembly GCA_017987975.1. Taxonomy (GTDB): domain Bacteria; phylum Bacteroidota; class Bacteroidia; order Chitinophagales; family Saprospiraceae; genus JADKBO01. The sequence goes on along the minus strand of JAGNSQ010000015.1, from coordinate 36,349 downwards.
CCATGGCTCTTTCAGCAGTGTAAAAATTGATCCCACCAATGAACAAATCGTATATGCGGGTACTTCCGGCAAATTGATCAAAACAACGGACCAGGGTAATACCTGGACAACCTCTTATTTAGAGTCTGGTCTAACCGTTTATGAAATCGGCATTTCTTCAAGCAATCCGTCAATCGTCATTCTGGCTACCAACAAGGGGGTCATTCGCAGTACCAATGCGGGTAGTACGTGGACCAAGCTATTTTCCAACGTCACATGGACCATCAAGTTAAAAGAGGGCAGTGGCACTACTTTTTATGCCATCAGAGACAACGGTGATTCTTCTGATTTTATCAAATCCATGGATAGTGGGGCCACCTGGTCGGCTTCCAATACAGGATGGTGGACACCAGCTTCAGGAGAAGCTATGACGGGCGGTATCATTGCCACGTGTCCTACCAATGCCAATAAGATTTATGCCTACCTCATCGGCAGTGGAAGCAATTTGTATGGCTATGCCGGTGTTTGGGTCAGCACAGACGATGGGGCTACCTGGTCCAATACCAATCCTTCCAACTCTATTGGCAACAGCCCTGTGGCCTATGCCATTCCGTCCCACACCAACCTTATGGCCAACAATGGCGTTTTGGGATTTAATCAGGGCTTTTATGACATGGCCATCGTAGTCAATCCTCTCAATGACAACCAGCTCATTGCAGGTGGTACTTCCTGGTTTAAAAGTACCGATGGTGGTGCTACCTGGAGTAGTCTGGGTGGTTATGTTGGCACCCTTTCATGGTCGCACCCCGATATCCAATGGCTGGCGGCCAAGGGCAGTGATTTATGGATAGCCTCTGATGGGGGCTTAAATTATTCCAGCAATTTTGCTACCTCTATGGAAACACGCATGGATGGTATATCGGGTTCCAATATGTGGGGCTTCGATTCTGGTTGGAACGAAGACATTCTGGTAGGCGGTAGATATCACAACGGCAATATGGGCTATCACCAGTCATTTCCGGCCGCAACCGTTTATAGGTTGGGTGGTGCAGAGTCTGCCACTGGCTATGTCAATCCGGGCCCTGATCGCAAAGTTTACCATTCTGATATCGGAGGTAAAATCATCAAACCCGGTTTTGGCAATGGGGTCACTAATTTTGGTGTTGGGGCCTGGCCCAATGAATCCTATGCCTACTATGCCAACAGTGAGATGGTCTTCCATCCCAATTATTACAATACCGTTTATCTGGGCAATCAAAACAAAATCCTGGTCAGCAGAGACGGCGGAGTGAGTTTTGATACGCTGTATCGATTTCCCGGCACGGTAGACAATGAAGTATTTGACATAGAAATTTCTCGAAGCAATCCTTCAATTATGTACTGCTCTCAGTGGGATGGAGTAGATGATTCGATTTGGAAAACATCCAATGGAGGTCAAAGCTGGACAAAGCTAACCGCCCTGCCCACCCCCAACAACAATGATCGGGTTAAAATGGCCTTGAGTAGCACTGATCCCAATGTGCTGTGGGTAGGTGTCACCTATGGCAGCAATGGCAAAAAAGTATACAAAACCATTGATGGGGGACAAACATGGATTAACCTGACAACCAATTTGCTAAATGGGATTACGGTATCCAATATTATGGCTCAATATGGTACGGATGGGGGCGTTTATATTGGGACCAATGCCGGTGTTTTTTATAGAAATAACAGCCATTCAGAATGGCAACCTTATAGCACCAACCTTCCGTTGAGTGCGGAGACCAACCGTTTAAAACCATTTTACAAAGACGGTAAGATCAGAAATGGTTGCTGGGGCTTTGGCATCTGGGAATCACCCCTCTTTGAACCCTCTGCTGTGGAGGCTATGCCCATGACAGCCGCTGCCAATCATCCTTGTCAAAGAGACACGGTTTATTTTGATGATTATTCAGTAGTCAATCATACAGGTGCTAGCTGGACCTGGAGCTTTCCCGGAGCCAGTTGGGTAAGTGCTTCCAATGTCAGAAATCCCAAGGTTTTGTATACCAATACGGGAAGTTACAATGTATCACTTACCGTCAGCAACGGGGCATCCAGCAGTTCAAAAACCATCAATGGTATGATTACCGTAAGCAATGCCTGCAATTTGGACACCATTCCGGGTAAAGCGGTTTATGCTTCAGGCTCCAATAAACATGCTATCAATGCCAATCTCTCCCTGCCTCAAACCGATTCTTTAACAGTGACTGCGTGGGTTAAACCTTTGGGCATTCAATCCGATTACAGCGCCATCTGGATGAATGAAACCGGAGATGCAGGAGGTTTTAATTTTAAGAACGGAAATAATAGTCTCGCTTATCATTGGCCGGGAGGACAATGGTGGTGGAACAGTGGACTAACGGTTACTCCGAATGTATGGAATTTTGTGGCCATGGTGGTTAAGCCCACCGGAATAACCTTGTATTGCAACAACAGTCAGAGTACTCAAAACATTACCCTCTCTCCCTTGGACATCAACGGTTTCAGAATTGGAAATTACAAGGGTTGGGGTGATCGCAATGTGAATGGGTGGATCGATGAGGTAGCGGTTTACAACAGGGTTTTATCAACTGCAGAAATAAGGTCATTGCGACATTTGGTGAAACACCGGGAGAACGACCCTTCGTTGGTAGCCTATTATCAGTTTAATGAAAACAGTGGATCAACGGTCTTTGATAAAGCACACAACTACCACTGTACCCTTTATAACGGCGCCTCTCGCGAGAGGTCACGCATTCCTGTAGGGGAGGGCAAGGCACAAACCCTTACCATCAATAGTGCCGGCACCAAATATTTCAACAATGTTGGGGTTAAGATGCATTTTCCTTCATCCGCTTCCTATCCCAATGGAGACGTGGTGGTGACCCGCATCAACCAATTACCTGACACAACTGAAATGATTGGCACTTTGCCTAAGTCTTATTGGGTGGCCAATAATTACGGAAGCAATGCTAGCTTTACCCAACTGGACTCCATCCGTTTTTATGCGCCAGGCAATACCAATGCCGGCTGTAGCGCAGCTGCTTACCAGTTGAGAAAACGAGGATCCAATGACGAGGGCATGACCTGGCAAATTTCAGATGACGCCGATGCCTTGTTCAAACCAGATGTGGTTTATCAGACCGGAAATAACATCACCGGTATGGGGCAGTGGATCATACAGCGCAATACCCAGGGATTGAAGGTGGATGAATACTGTAATCAGGAAGATGATGATTGCGATGGGGTAGTGGATGAAGACCCTAAATTATTGGTCACTCAGACTGCCAATAATGGCATTGGCTCACTAAGGTATCAACTCACTTGTTTGCAAAATGGAGATACGCTCTTCTTTAACCCTGTCTTGGATACCATCCAATTGACCGAACCCCTCATTTTGGATAAACAAATGTGGTGGTGGGGCAATGGAGTAGCCAATACACGCATTAAAATGGATATGTCGCTGCCAGTATTTTCCACAGCCCAACAAGGCATCTTGATTACCAATACAGGAAACGTCACCTTCAGGGAGCTGAGTCTGATTCAAAAAAACAACTCACTGGTTGTGCCCTTCCTCAAAAATGTGGGCATTGTTGAATTGAGAAGCACCAGAATCTCAGGCAATGTGCCCACCAGAATTATCAACCAGGGCAGTGGACAGCTAAAGACCGAAGGCAATTCTGAGATCCGGTAAAATGAAATTTGTTGCTATGTACCAAGCTGGTGTAGTTTTAGGTTTTTCTGAGTAACCGGATAACCTAATATTCATTCAACCACTTCAACCCAGAGGAGTGAGCTCACCGAATGGCTCATTACCAATTGCTCGCAGTGACCATACGATACTGAGATACTGCCATCAAAACTTTCGATGGAGGTAATTTTTAGTTCAATGCCCAATTGGAGATTTTTTTCATTCAGGTATTTTAAAAAATCGGTGCCTGAATTTCTAATGGCTTTTAGAGCCACCCGACAAGGGCTGCTAATTTGGGATAACAATTGATAGGTTGGGGTTACCATATTGCCGGCTTTGTCAGGGATAGGCGAACCGTGGGGGTCAAAAACAGGAAAGCGCAGCATCTCATCCATTCTTTGAAAAAAGTGTTCAGATTTGATGTGCTCCATTTCCTCTGCAATGTCATGCACCTCTTCCCACCCAAAACCCATGACCTGGTAAAGGAAGAGTTCGGACAAGCGGTGTTTTCTAATGACCAGGGCTGCAGCTTTGTGTCCCTCCGAAGTAAGTTGGATAGGTTGATAACGCTCATGTTTTACCCAACCCCTGGCAGCCAGTTTTTTAACCATATCATTGACGGTGGGCTTGCTCACTTCCATAGCATTGCCCAGCTCCGTAAGACTCACAACACCCGACTGCAAACTCAAAAAATGGAGGGCTTTGAGGTAGTTTTCTTTGATCGATGTAGGCATGTAAGAGAATTATTTACAAATATATAAGATAATTCTTAAAAATAAAGTTAGATATGTCTAACTTTGAAGTCTATAAAACTGAAATGGGTAAATTCATGACCTCAATCCTGTGGTTGTGCCTGGGAATGACATCTCTGGCCCAATCCACCTTTATCACTGGAACGGTGTACCTGGACACACAGCCGGCAGCATTTGCTCAGGTTTTTTGCCAGGGCCTGCAGATGACTTGTGAAACGAATGAGTTGGGGCAGTACCATTTGGGTCCACTGCCAGAAGGAAGTCATGAGGTCAGTGCCAGTTATGTAGGATTTCAGACCTCGGTTGTTAAAGTCAGTGTCAAAAAAGGAATAAGCCTGTTAAACCTTGATTTTCATTTGCAACATAACAATGTTTTAAATGAAGTAGTGGTGACGGGAACGAAGACCTTTCAAAGAAAAGACAATTCTCCGGTAATCGTCAACGTGCTTTCACGACAGTCGATGGACAATGTTCAGGCTTGTAATGTGGCGGAAGGACTCAGATTTCAGTCCGGACTCAGGGTGGAGACCGACTGTCAGACTTGTAATTACACCCAGTTGCGAATGAATGGTCTGGGCGGCGCCTATAGCCAAATCCTCATCAATGGCAGGCCGGTTTTTAGTCCCCTTACCGGCTTATATGGCCTTGAACAACTGCCAAGCTCCATGATTGAAAGAATTGAGGTGGTAAGAGGAGGGGCCTCATCTACCTATGGTCCGGGTGCCATCGGAGGTACTGTCAATATCATTACCCGCCTGCCTAAAAAGAGTGGGGTGGAAGGCCAATACAATTACCAAACAATAGATGGACAAACTACCGATCATTCAGTCAATGGCAATCTGACCTTTGTCAACAAAAACAAAAAAGCGGGCATCACCGGCTTGTTGAATTACAGAAACCGGAGTATGTATGATCATAATGGCGATTTGTTTTCAGAACTACCCCAAATCAAAAATACCTCGACCGGACTTTCCGCTTTTTACTTGCCCGGAGCCGACAAAAAGTTAGAATTTAGTTTTATGCAATTGAGAGAATACAGGTTGGGTGGGGAAATGGCGCAACGACCGGTTCATTTGCTGAAACAGGCAGAAGAGAGGACCCACCGGGTAATGATGGCCAATGTTGACTACCAACACAATTTTAACCAGCAAAAGTCAACCTTCCTTGCCTATGTTGCCTGGCAACGTACACTGCGGGATCATTATACAGGAATATTTCCGGATGAACCTTCTGTCATTGAGGCCCATCTCAGCCAGCCACCTTATGGAGATTCAAAAGTAGTTACCCTAAATGGGGGATTTCAACTCAATCATCAGCTGGTCGATTTTATCAAAGGTAAAAACACCCTCACCCTGGGTGGAGAGTATGTGAGCGACCAGGTAAATGACGAGATCATGGCCTACCATTATCAAATCGATCAGTTGGCTACCAACTTTGGATTTTTTTTCCAGAGTGATTGGCAAATAAACCCAAAACTTACCTTGCTTTCCGGTCTCAGAACCGATATCCACAACAAGCTTCAACGACCGAGGTTGAGTCCCCGGTTGTCTCTGATGTACAAGTTCAGGCCCTACACCCAGCTTCGTTTTAATTGGGGCACAGGCTTCAGACCACCCCAGGCTTTTGACACCGATCTGCACATTGCCTTTGCCGGGGGAGGCGTATCAAGGGTGACCCTTCAACCTCATTTGTTGCCGGAAACTTCACAGAGCCTCAGTTTTTCATTTAACTATGACAAAGCCACCGAACATTTTATTGCTGGTTTTACCCTTGAGTCTTTTTTTACCCAGCTCAACCATGCCTTCTTCCTTTTCCCATTAGGTCCGGATGATTTCGGAGAAGTATTTGAGAAACGAAATGGTTCAGGGGCCATCGTGAGAGGCATGACCCTGGAAATGAGGGCCAATTTTGATGGAAGGGCCCAATTGGAATCGGGTTTCACCTGGCAACAAAGCCGGTTTCACCAGGCCGTCCAATACATTGAAAATATCCCGGCTACCAGACAATTTATCCGAACGCCAGCTACCTATGCCTATGCCACGCTTACCCTCAATGTAAACAGCTTCGTTGCCATCAACATCAATTATTTATACACGGGATCGATGGTACTGCCTCACTTTGCCGGTGCCCCTGAACAAAGCCAGGATGCAATGGTAATTACCCATCCCTTTCATGAAGTGAGCCTTCGCCTGAATTATCGATTTTCTTTTGCCAATCGTTATCGTATCAACCTATTTGTAGGGCTTAAAAATATTTTAAATTCCTACCAAGCCGATTTTGATAGCGGTAAAAACCGGGATAGTAATTATATATACGGTCCGGCTCAACCCAGGTCCTTTTTTGTTGGAATGAAATGGGAGATTTGAGATATATTTAAAGTTCCCGCCTTTTCACTTTTTTACTATATTTGATTGATCAATTCAATATCAATCATGTCTACATCTATTTCCTTAGGTTATATCATTCATTATGTATCAGACGTCAAAAAATCACTGACGTTTTATGCGGAGGCTTTTGATTTTGAGATCCGATTTGTAAGTCCGGACGGGGATTATGGAGAATTGGTAACAGGCACGACCACCCTTGCCTTTGTGGCACATGAACTGGCCAAATCCAATTTAAAGGAAGGTTATGTTGCTTCAGATCCGGGATCAAGACCCCCAGGGGTAGAAATAGGAATGGTTACACCGGAAGTGGATGTTGTAGTAGCAAGGGCCATACAATGTGGAGCCAGCCTGGAATCAGCGCCTAAGGTCAAACCCTGGGGTCAAACCGTGGCTTATGTTCGGGATCCTGATGGCTTATTGGTTGAAATTTGTAGTCCTATGTCATAGCAAATAATCGCGATTATCAATCAATGCTAAAAATGGAAACCATGTTATATTGGGATGATTTTCCCCTGAAGACCTATGATAAGTTGAGGTATGCTGATACGGATCGTCAGGGCCATGTCAACAATGCGGTATTTGCTACCTTTTTAGAAACCGGTAGGGTAGAAATGTTATACAAAAATGATAGGCAACTGATTCGGGATAACCATAGCTTTGTCATTGCCTCTCTGACCCTTGATCTATTGGCAGAAATCAGGTGGCCCGGTACCGTGGAGATAGGCAGCTGTATTCAAAAGGTAGGTAACAGTTCTATTACGTTGTACCAACAGCTCTTCCAAAACGATAAAGTGGTTGCCAAGGCATCCTCTGTATTGGTCCAGGTCAATGCTTCGGGCCAAAGTGTAGCCCTTTCTGAAGAGGCCAAATTAATCCTGAAAGGGTATATCATTCGTTGATATGACCGTCAATTTTTTCTGAGAATCCTTTTTTCAATAAAAAGTAGCTATTCAAGAATACTCCATTTCGATTAATAAAAAACAATCTCGTCTGATATTTCGACTATTTTTCGCACCATAGCGCTGCTGTGATTCCTCTAATGCGAGGTGCTGAGCTTGCCGAAGCTATACTTATCTAACTCAAAATAGCTTAATTTTTCTATCTGAAAGCAGCCACTTTAATAGGCACAAAAAAAAATCAAATTTTATTGCGCAACCAGATAATTGCATGTATATTTGCAATCAAATAGTTGCACATGGAATCGAGAAGAGATGTTTTTCAGGCCATTGCCGACCCTACCAGGAGAGCCATTATTATGTTGCTTACTGTTTCTGCCATGACACCAAATGGATTGGCAGAACATTTTAACAGCAGCAGGCAGGCAGTATCCAAACACCTTCAGATCCTTTCAGAATGTGAGGTTGTAAGGCCTGAATCCAGGGGCAGAGAAATTGTTTATCACCTCAACAATCAGAAGATGCAGGAAATAGAAAAATGGCTGGAGCAATTCAAACAATTGATGGCCAACAAATTTGATCAATTAGACAATGTATTAAATAAACTTCAAAACCTAAAAAAATGAGTAAAGCCCTTTTATTTAACTTCGATGTGGATTAAGTCAACCACAATATTGCTGTGGAGAGAGCCTTCAATGCGCCGCTGGATCTGGTTTGGTCGGCCTGGACAGAGGCTGATCTTCTGGATCAATGGTGGGCACCCAAGCCCTACCAATGCAATACTAAAAGCCTGAATTTTGTGGAAGGGGGGTCGTGGGTTTATTCTATGACTGGCCCAGAGGGCGATGTTCATTGGGCGAAGTTTGATTACGAAGAAATCCGACCCATGGAGTTTTATGGAGGTATTGATGCTTTTTGCGATGAAAATGGCGTCACGAATACCATCAAACCAAGGGTGCGTTGGGACAACCAATTTAAGTCTGATGAAAATGGAACGGTAGTCAGCATGCTATTGCACTTTGAAACATTGGAAGACCTGGAAGTCATCATCCAAATGGGCTTTAAGGAAGGCTTTACCGCTGGTTTGGAAAACCTGGATCAGTACATTGCAGCCCAGTTTTATTTGCGCAAACAGAAAAAAACATCCAACAAAGCAAGGGTTTCGAGTTATGTCAATTTTCCCGGAAATACCGAAGAAGCATTTATGTTTTACAGGTCGGTTTTCAAAACAGAGTTTGTTCAGGGCATACAAAAGTTTAAAGATATTCCAGAGAACACAGAACATCCACCTATACCCGAAGCCATCAAAGAAATGGTGCTACACGTTGAGCTTCCATTGCTTGGTGGCCACATACTGATGGGAACCGATGCGCCAGAAGAGATGGGTTTTACCCTCATCCACGGCAACAATATGCACATCAATCTTGAGCCCGATTCAAGAGAAGAAGCGCTACGTCTCTTCAATGCTCTATCAGAAGGGGGGAAAATAGACATGCCGATGCAGGATATGTTTTTTGGAGCCTATTATGGTAGTTTAACCGATCAGTTTGGTATCAACTGGATGATCCATTATCAAAACAAATAAATTGAAAAAATGAAGAATAAAATTTTTAAAGTTATTTCCTTTTTGTTTTCACTCTTATTGATCAATGGGGGGTTGAACAAGTACCTTAACTACATGCCGGTACCAGATAATTTACCGGAAGCCTTGATGAAAGACGATCAGGCGATCAGAGAAATCAGTTGGCTCCTGCCCCTTGTAGGTGCCGCAGAAATCATTGGGGGTTTTCTCATTATGTTTCCTAAAACCAGGGCAATCGGGGCTTTGGTGGTTTTTCCGGTGATGGGAGGGGTGTTGCTGACTCACCTCACCGTAGCCCCTGAAGGTCTGCCCATAGCGTTTGTTGTTTGGATGATTTTGGGCTGGATTATTTGGGTTAACAGACAAAAGTATCAAGTACTTTTCAACCAGGAGAAAGTTTTATAAAAGCAGTATAGGGTCTGATTTCATACTAAATAGTGACATGAATCAATTTTATTGCACTTGCGTTGTTTTCTGTATTAACTTTGAAAAGTTGAGATGCCATTCTAGATGGATTCCAACTTCAACTATTAATCTAAAATTGAGTGTATCATGAAAAATCGAGATGTTTTACTGGGAGTGCTGGGAGGTGTAGCCCTTGGCGTAGTAGTAGGTGTACTTTTGGCTCCTGACAAAGGGAGTGAGACCCGTAAAAAGTTTGCAAGTCAGGGCAAGGATTTGAAGGACAACCTCAAAAATTCTTTTGATAAATGGACCGATACCATAGCAGACTCTGTAGATGAACTGAAAGCAGAAGCAGAAGAATTGATCGCCGAAGCTACTCGTAAATACAGAGAAGAAAAGGCCAAATTTGAGGAAAAAAATAAGTTTGAGGAAAATACAGAAGTTTAATCTATCTTTAAACTTACCTCATCCTTTTATGAAATCATTTACAGAAAAGTCGGAAGACTTAATTGATAAGGTTGGCGATTATGCCAATACTTCATTGGATTTAATTAAACTGAAGCTGGTTCAAAAATTTTCAGAGGTGATTGCGGGATTAACTTCCCGCCTCCTCTTTGTTTTGTTTTTAATCTTATTTTCTCTTTTTATCAATATTGGTTTGGCTTTATTTATTGGTAAAATTTTGCACGAAACTTACCTGGGATTTTTGGTTGTTTCGTTCTTTTATTTGCTTTTGGCGGTGATGATTCACTATTTTAAACAGCCGCTGATCCATAAGCCCATGGGCAATGCGATCATAGAGCAAATGTTGGACAAATTGGATGTAGAGGATATTGTAAACGGCAATGAAGAAAGAGATGAAAAATAGGGATGCCAGAGAAAAATTGGAAAGCCTCATTACCCTTGTAGAAGCGCGTAAAAAAATGGAGCTACTGGAGTTGAAAGGTAGTGTCAATGGCTTAGTAGATAATTTAAAGCCGGCCAATTTGCTTTCTTCAACGTTCGACGAATTTGCGAAGCCTGAAATCAAGGAAAAATTGGTGGCTTCCGTTCTCAGTCTGGTCGCCGGTTATTTGTCGCGCAAACTAATTGTAGGTAAATCCAACCACCCGGTTCGAAAAATGGCGGGCTACCTCATTCAATGGGCTGTTTCCAAATTATTGGCCCGTAAGCTTTAATATCATTTTTGAACCTAAATTCAAACCTGTGCTTGTCATAAAGTCCTGCACTTTTACCTAGGTACGAGTCTGTTCATTATTTGAAGTGGGGTATGGCATAAAAAGCTTCGTTTCTTTTTTATAGAATAGTTATATCTTGTCTCATAAATAGAATCAGGATTGTGAAAACAACTACATCCATTCGTACCATTTTTCATTGTTCCTTAGAGAGGGCTTTTAAAACTCCGATGCTTTGTGACGTCACTAAGGTACATACGGGTTACGGACTAATGCCCAAGATTACCCACTGTACTGAAGACGAAAACTGGGGCCAGCCAGGCAGCAGCAAAAGGGTGTTTTCCGCTGCGTCTCTTACATTTAAAGGCGGGGAGGCATCTATTGACAGGATACTTGAAAGAAAAGAGAACGAATACTGGAAAATAGAAGTGGCAGAATTTAAGTCGTGGATGTTGGGCTTTACCCACTTTGTGGGAGAGTGGACCACTAAAGAATTGGAACCCAATGTTATTGAAATTGAGTACAAATACACCTTATACGCCGATGGATTTTGGTGGTACCCGCTCAACTGGCTCTTCACCCATTTGTTTTGGCAACGTTATATGAAAAAAGTAATTAAAAATGTTAGAAATCTTGCTTATACCAATGAGCCTTATCGATATGCCTGAGAATAAATGTTGGAGTAAGGCAATGATTGATTAAGCTTATTAAAATTCAAAAAATGATGAACTTTTCCATTTCCAGGTCAACACTTTACCTATTGGTGATTTTTAACCTGATAGTCTTATTAGGTCAGTTATGGCCGGCAGGGGCTCCACCTTTTGCAAGGTGGGTTAATATATTTTTCCTGATTGCCAATGCTGGTTTTTTACTCTCTATTTGGGTGAAAGCCATGAAACAAGAACCGAAGGCATAAGGCAGACAGCATGGCAGTTGGTTTACTTCTTTATGGGTAAGTGAGAGGATAAGTAGCCTACTATGGAATGTCATTTTATTGAACGAAATTTAATTTTGATTTTTTACTGATAGCCGGATAATGTGTTTGCGATTAGTCGGGATATAGAGCGGTGTCGATATTTTATTTTGTTTTAGATTGTTTTTTTGTATTTTTGAAGTATTACAAAAGAAGTAAGGGTCATTTAAGTATAATGTCCTGGAAGTATTCCATAAAATATATTTAGCATGAGTGTCAAATTAAATTGTTTTATCCTTGTATTATTGATCGTGCCTTCGCTTTCTCAAGCCCAGATTTGTAGGTGTGAAAAAGTGTATGCTGAAACCAAGATGACCGTTGAAAACAACTATGCGGGCTGGTTTGACAAAATAAATTTCGACAATGTAAAAAGATATCGGGATTGGTCGGAGCCTTTCAAAGCTCGGGCAATGGCCACAGCCAGTGATAGTCTTTGTGTGGGTGTCATCCAAGAATGGCTGGCATACTTCAATGATAAAAAGCTCACGGCAAAATACGTTTCAGCTGCGATAGCAATGAGCAAAAAGAGCGCTTCTTTGCCAAGCATTGCTACCAATCAGGCACCTATGAGTGAGGCTGCCATCCGGGAATACATGGACCGCAATAAAAATTTAGACGCGATAGAGGGTATCTACGAAAATGAGAGTTATAAGCTGGGCATCATCAGAGTAGAGGATAATCTGTTTCAGGCTATTATTTTGTTTTCAAAAGATGTCAACCAGAAAGTGGGAGAAGTCAAAGCAGTAATCCGAAAGGAGGGCAAAAAATACAGCGTACAATTCCATAATGAGGACATGTTATTTGCTCACCACTACAAAGTGCAGGTAGTGGACAACATCCTGGATATGGAGGTGATGTTTCTGGAAAAAATAGCTCCGGAAATTAAAAAACAGAAAGACAGGCTTGAATATGAAATGGAACATGACAAGCAGGCTCCGTCGCTGAAATTTAAAGATGGCATTGCTATTTTTGCTTTCCCCTCATTTGACTTTAATACTGAAAAACAAACAGCCTATTTGCTGGAAAAACATGCAGATCAACTGAAAAAGTCAAGCCATTGGGTAGTTGATTTGAGGAACAATAGCGGAGGTCAGGAAAAAGTTGGCAGCCAGTTGATGAAATACCTGTATACCCAGCCTTATGTATCTTACCATTCAGAAATGCGGATGACACCGCTCAACTTTGATCTTTGGTTTCGCAGTCAAATAAAGCCAGGTTACAGCCAACTGGATCCAGACGCTAAAAAGAGGATTGATGCTGAGATGGAGCTTATGAAAGCCCATTATGGAAGAAACTACAATGCAACCGGAAACTTGGCAGATACACTGACTTTGGATGAAGTGTTGCCTTTCCCGCAAAAGGTAGCTTTATTGATCAATCGTAATACAGCAGGTAGCGCAGAGTTGTTTACGCTTTTGGCCAGACAAAGTAAAAAAGTAACCGTGATGGGTGAAAATTCTGGAGGTAGGTTGGACTATAGCAATGTTATGACCATTCCTACTTTATGTCCATCCATTAACTTAGAGATGCCAATCAACAGGCAGCTGTGGTTAGAAGACTTTTTCTCAGTTGACAAAGCAGGGATCAAGCCTGAGGTAGTACTCAAAAGCAGTGACTGGATAATAGAAGCTCAAAATTGGCTTCATCCACAGGGCAAATAACAAAAAAAAAGCCCCTTGCGGGGCTTCATGAAAAGTGTATTTTCAAATGAAAAGCACGATTACGCCAATTTTACGTTAACGGCGTTAAGGCCTTTTTTGCCATTTTGCACATCGTAAGTAACTTTGTCGTTTTCACGAATCTCATCGATTGTACCTGAGATGTGAACAAAAATGTCATCACCACCATTTGATGGGGTAATAAATCCGAAGCCTTTAGTAGGGTTAAAAAATTTAACTTTGCCTTCTTGCATGATAAAAAAAATTTGATGTTGTATAATATTAATTTTATTTAATTTTTCTCACGTTCAGGGCACTAAAGCCCTTCGGTGTTCTTTCCTTTTCAAAAGCAACTCTATCTTTCTCCTTTACAGGTTCTGTCAGTTGCTGTACATTCACATAGACATTCAGCTTTGTGTTATCTTCCACAATAAAACCATATCCTTTGTCACTGATAAAAGATACAACTCCTGTGTATTCTGCGTCTTCATCCGGTAGCACTGTTGCTCCCAGGGTAATGGTAGACGGGTCAATTTCTGTTTTGTTTCTCGGATCCGCCGGAGTTTTGCTCAGGTTGCCGTGTTCATCTATGTACATAATCAATTCATCCAGGCTCTTGCCTTTATTATTGACGCTTTTTCTATCTTCTTTCTTTTGTGCCTTATCTTGTTTCTTTTTAGCTCTCTTTTTCTCTTTCTCTTTTTTTGCAAATGTTGCCATATATAATTTTAATTTGAGTTGTAATTGTCCATCCCCTGTGCCTTGTGGCAGGAAATCTTTACTGTAAACATTTTACCAGGATTGATGGATTGGAAATCAGTATTCTTAATCTTCACTCAGGGTTACAAAGAAATTTCCTGTCGAAATGGAAGGCATTTTTACGCAAACTACGTGTGCCGAGCTGTGGTCGACCTTTGGTAGGAGGGTAAAAAAACTATGCTTGCCCAACAATTTATTCATGTAAAAAAATGTAAGATTAAAGGTGATGGCAGCTGATAAAGCGAGAACTGAGAGAGGGAAGTGAAACTTCGGTACTGATTCAGAAAAGGCATAGGCAGAAGCCTAAAATATTTATTTTGTGCAAATATACATCCTTTTTCAGGATTAATATAGCAATTTAAGTAATATTTAACCGATTTTATCTTTTTATGCCTAAATATCACCGTTTTTCGCTTCCTGATCCCACTTTTGGTCATTCAACCTGCTAGCACTATCTCTATAAATTGCTAAGTTTGATTAAAAGTTCCGATCTGCTGTGAACTTCTAGTTTATCGTAAATATTTTTGATGTGAAATTTGACGGTATTGACCGATAGGTTCATTTTTTGACAGATTTGGGCATTGCTCATACCTTTTGCCAGCATGGATGTAATGGCCCATTCTTTATCGGTAATATCGCGGGATAGTTTTTCACTGATCTGTTCCAGGCTTAATTGGATGCTGCTAATCTTCCGACTGGCGTTGGCCAGGGTTACGGCTACGGTAGAAAGCAATTGTGCTTCATGATAAGGCTTGGCAATGTAGCCGGAAGGGATAGTATCCTTGACTTCATGAAGGGTTTTCTTATCGGTGTAGGATGTGAGGTAGATGTAAGGCACCTCGATGTGTTTTTCCATCATAAATTTGGCAATGTCTATACCTGAGATCTCATCATCGAGGTTGATGTCGAGGAGGATCAGATCGGGTGGGCTGTCTTTAATAAAAATCAAGGCCTGACCCGGGTTGATGGCAGTATGAACTACATAACCTTCAGATTCCAGTACTTCTTTGATGTCGAGTTGGATGATGGTGTCGTCTTCTACCACCAGGATATTAATGTCTGTCTTTTTTAGTTCAGCCATACCTGCCTCATTGACTTAACTTGTAATTTTTAACACAGATTTCAACTACAGCGCCATTGTTATTGAAATAATTGACCGTAGCATCTAATTTTAAAGCAAGTGCCTTAATGAGTTTGGTACCAAATCCATCGGATGCCTCCAATTGGTCAAACCCCTTACCATTGTCCTTTACCCTCAACATCAAGTGTTGGTCGACAGTAGGTTTTAGTGAGAGGTGGATGGCTCCTCCCTCATGTTGCTCAAAAGCATATTTGAGTGCATTGGTAATCAACTCATTGATGATCAATGCCAGGGGAACTAGGGTAGAAACATCTAGGCAGATGGGATCAACGTCGAGTTCAAGGTCAACACTTTCCGGATTTATGCCATAGGTTTGAAGCAGCTGTTGGGTGAGCTGTACCACATAATCTTTTACCTCCAGGCCTGACGCCGCATTGTCATTGTATAGATTTTTGTGGATCAGGGCCATGCTTTGTACCCTTGACTGACCTTCAACCAAAGCCCGGGTAGCTGCTTCGTCTTCGACACTTCTGGACTGAAGGCTTAGGAGGCTGGAAACGAGCTGCAGGTTGTTTTTTACCCGATGGTGGATTTCCTGCAAGAGCAGTTCTTTTTCTTTGAGGTTATTTTCTATGATGGTGTTTTTTTCGTTTAAGACCCTATTCCACTTGTTTCGCTGCATGAGAAAATAAATGAGCAGGATGATGATGATGCCAAAAAAGACCAGTGCCATTTTCAACATTTTCTTTTGTGCCTGGATGGTGGTGTTTTGATTATGGATAAGCGCATTTTCCAGCTGGATCTGCGTAATTTCATGGGCTTTCAATGAAGGTATGGTTTCGGTTTCACTGATGTTTTTGAGGGTGCCCTGAATTTCTGCCAGCGTTTCTGATTGCTGCATAAATTCTTTGGCTTTTCCACTTTCTCCCATCGACTTATACACCATAGCCATCATTCGATAGGTCTTCCAGTTCTTAAAAGGCGCGTGTATCTTTCTGTATTCCTCCACTTTTTGGTAGTAAGCCAGCGCTTCGTCATATTTTTTTAAATGCATGCTGTACTGCGCTTTTAAGCTGAATAATTCATCGATTAGCACCCGGTTGGAGTCTCTCATGATGAGGGTTTCGGCTTTTTTTATGGCAGTGGAAAAAAGTTTTACATCTTCTTTTGACCTCGCATATTTGGCCAGTTCCAATTGAATCAGAATGGGTAATTTGGTCTTGGATTTGGCGGTGTCTTGCGAGGATTCAGCCTTTTGCAGGTAGTACAGTACTGAATCAGATTTGCCCAAAGCCTTGGCCACAAGGGCAGCATTAAACCATTGTGAGGCTCCAACATCCGGTAATGTTTGTGCATAAAGGCATGAGGAAAACAAAAGAGTGACTAAAAAGGCAAGAACTTTCATAAAAGTATAAGTTGGCGATAAATGTTGGAGTAAATTTACCAGAAATCCCGGTAAGACCTACTACCCATTGAGGTAGGAACTTAAAATGAAATGTACTCCTTCAAAAAAAATGCTTCCGGCCTACCCAAAAGGGTGAGTAATGGCTTTTATTCGCTCCTTACTTTTGGCCTTTTAGACAACAAATCAAAATCTAATTACTATGACTAACAAACCTATGGTCTTGCTTTTCCTTTTCATTTTTACCTCGATTTGTCAGTTATGGGCATCTCCGCCTGCCGGTAAAATCAGGGTAACAACTGTGATTGATGGGGTGACAAGAGAATATTTCATTCACGTACCTTCCTCTTATGATGGCAGTAAAAATGTGCCTCTGGTCTTTATGCTGCATGGCACCGGTGGTGATGGTGAAAAATATTACGACACCTACGGTTGGAAAGAATTGGCAGAAAAGGAGGGGTTTCTGGCAGTCTTCCCTTCTTCAGGTCGATATAAAATAATTGATGAAGGAGAATACAAAACTACCACTAAATGGAATACAATGCCCGACGCAAGCTACGTCTTCCAGCCAGGAGAAGTGGGATTGGATGATATCAAGTTTTTGAGAAGAATAGTGTATGAGATGTTTGACAATTACAACATTGATACCAAAAGGGTTTATCTGAATGGATTCTCAAACGGAGGCCAGATGGCTGCCAAATGTTCAGTCGAAATGAGTGACCTCTTGGCTGCGGTGGCCCAAAATGCATCTTCCTTTTTTATAGACACTACCTACGTTCCTAAAAGAAAGCTACCGGTTTTATATCAAGTGGGTAATAAAGATTATGGTCCCGGCAACGAAGGTCCGGAGGCGTCACTTTCCTTACTCGACAGTTTGATAAGTACTCCCAACATACCCTGGTTGAATGGCAAACACTACAGAATAGCTCACAGCCACATCCGCAATTTTGATTTACAGGAAACGTATACAATAGAAGGCGATACCAATACTGCT
The DNA here is from genome assembly GCA_017987975.1 of Saprospiraceae bacterium. Classification (GTDB taxonomy): domain Bacteria; phylum Bacteroidota; class Bacteroidia; order Chitinophagales; family Saprospiraceae; genus JADKBO01. The sequence continues at coordinate 18,615 of JAGNSQ010000015.1, read as the reverse complement.
GTGGTGGCTACTTATCTGCCCAATCATCCGGGACCTGGTACCGGTTATGAGTTTAAGTTCATTTTTGTGAAAGGACTGGCACACATTTACCCCAATGGTGTCAATCATTTTTTTGACGCACCCGCTATTCACTGGAATTGGATGAAACAATATGTATTGGAAGATGATAACAATACGGGTGGACAAAAAGTACGGGTAACAACCAATGTGGACAATAAAGAAAGAGAGTATTATGTACATATTCCTTCTTCATACGATGGTAATAAGGAAGTGCCTTTGGTCTTTATGCTACATGGTACCAGTGGAGATGGTGAAACTTTTTACAATTCACATGGATGGATAGAATTGTCAGATCAGGAGGGCTTCCTGGCAGTCTTCCCATCTTCAGGCAAGTATAAAATAATTGATGATGGTGTAAACAAAAATATTAGCAAATGGAATACTACACCAGATGCGGATTGGGCCTTTCAACCAGGCGAAACCGGCCTCGATGACATCAAGTTTTTGCGCAAGGTAGTTGATGAGATGAAAACAAACTACAACATTGATGCTAAAAGAATATATCTGAATGGGTTTTCTAATGGTGGCCAAATGGCGGCTAAATGTGCTATAGAAATGAGTGATATTTTGGCAGCAGTAGCTGAAAACACCGGTTCATTTTTCCTCGATACTACCTATGTTCCTAAAAGAAAGCTGCCCATATTATACCAGGTGGGCAATAAAGATTATGGTCCGGGCAATGAAGGACCAGAGGGGTCGCTGGCCTATTTAGATACCTTATTGACCACACCCGGCATTCTCTGGATGAATGGAAAACATTACAGAGTAGCACACAATCATATCCGGGATTTTGATTTACAAGAAACGTTTACGATAGAAGGAGATACCAATACTGCCGTTATAGCTACCTATCTACCCAACCACCCAGGCCCTGGTACAGGATATGAGTTTAAATTTATTTTTGTCAAAGGCCTGGCTCATCAGTATCCCAATGGTAATAATCACTTTTTTGATGCCCCAAGAATTCATTGGGACTGGATGAAACAATACCAACTCGAGTGGCCAGACAGCACGGCATCCTTTACCTTGAGCACCCAGGGTGGACATGGTGGTGGTAGCTATGCCGAGGGTAAAAAAATCCACATCTGGTCGGCACAGCAAGATGGCAAGGTATTTACTCACTGGACCGGTGATGTGCAATATCTTGCGTCAGCCAAAGAATACCATACGGTGGTTACTATGCCAGGAAAAAACATCAGTGTGCAAGCCAATTATGCAGAATTATTACCCACCATGAAGTTGTTGCAAGTGGATGTACAGGGGGCTCAAAAAGTTAAAAAACTGTACTTGCACCTGCCTTCGAAGAATGAAATGAAAGGCCTTATCTGGTTTTTCCATGGTACCGATGGCAATGCAGCCTCCATGGCCTCCAATATTGAGGTGAAACAATTTATGGACCTGATGATGACCAAAAAATTTGGCATCATTGCCATTACCAGCGAAGAGAGTCAGGATGGTGTTGATTATGATGCCAACGGAGCTATTCAATGGTCTTATGGCATTGATTCCACCTTAATTGATTATGCCAACATCAGAGCAGTGAGAGACTCCTTACTTCGAAGGGGTTTGTTGGATCCCAAAACACCGCATCTTGCTTATGGATATTCGGCCGGAGCCGCTTTTTCAGAGTTGGTGGTAAATGTGCTCAACTGGAAAGCAGCCATTGGCCATACGGTAGCCGGAAGCCCTCAGCTATCTTTGGTAGCAACCAAGCCCTTTTTTCTCTCCATCAATGAAAATGACCGCCACCCCGGGGTAGGACCTGCGGGCAATGCCCAGGCAAGAGAAAATCATATCAACTATGCCAATAGGGGTGTTTGTGCTGAATTGCATGAATTTAGTCAATCACCCCTGTTCCCGGAGAGGTTTGATCGTTCACTTTTCATCACAGAACCACTGTCAAAGGCCATTTACAATGAAATAAAAGAAAACAATATGCTGGATGAAAACAGTGTTTTAAAAGGACTTTTCAGTGAATTGCAATTTCAGGTGTTCAGTAACCCCAATAAATTTCCAATCATTACGGCGCTCAACCAGCTCCAATTAAAAGACCTTGAAGACCAGATTTCTGTAACCAATGCTGAACACAAACCTAAAGCCGATATCAATGGCCAGCTTGTTGAATGGCTTGGCAGCCTTTGCGGCACGGTATCGGTTGAAGATGTAACCGTTGCGGATGTATTGAAGGTGTACCCAAATCCAAGCACTGTAGGTGTATGGTTGGAAGCAGAGGCAAATTGGGCGTTATTTGACCTGAATGGAAGACAACTCTTGAAAGGCCATTCCAGTTATGTAGATGTTAGCCAGCTGATGGCAGGCATGTATATCCTCGAAAGCAATAATGAGAAAGTGAAGATTATAAAACGATAGACTGATAGGGACCATGGGCAGCTGTGGTCCTTTTTTTATAACTCCGCAGCTGATCATTTAGATCTTCTATTTTATTGTTTAAGAAATGCCGAAGTAGCACCCCTGCTTCGGTGTAATGGTGTCCAGATGGGCACCATTTTTTTTTAACGCGTACTGTTTGTAGGTTTCAACTCAAAGTTTAACATTATAAAAACAAATTATGGGAAACAGGGGCTTGTGGGTATTATTTTTTTAGTTAACTTTGCATTACAAAGTACATTGTAAATTGTATTGTGTGTCTAAATTATTGATCACCAAACACCATTGCCCATGGAAATAAATATTTCAAACAAACCCTTGCTGTACCGCCGGCTTACTATAGGGGCGGCCATTGCCTTTGCATGGACAGCTTTCTTTTTATACAAGGGAGGCGCATTTGATCCGAAATGGCCATCATTTTGGTACCTCCGTCCCTTGATCCTTGTACCATTGGCCGGGGCTGTTGGGGGTGTATTTTACCACCTTATGGAGGGTTATAGGAATCGAGGCAGGTGGATGAAGGTTGGAATCAACCTGCTGTGCATCCTCGTATACATTGTAGGCGTTTGGATAGGAACGGTGCTGGGTCTGGCCGGAGTGTGGTGGGACTGATCGGGAATACATAGGATTTTCACATTTTAAAATTTTTATCTTGAAAAGATGTTTTGACATTGTTTTCAGCTGGCTGGCCTTTGCCATTTTTTGTGTGCCCTTTACGGTTGTATCACTTATCATTTTAATAAGAGACGGACGTCCAGTTCTTTTTCTGCAAAAGAGGGTAGGGCATAACAAAAAGACATTTTTGATTTACAAATTCAGGACCATGAAAGACCACCAAGTCACATCCACCGGCAAGTGGCTGAGGCTAACCGGCCTGGACGAAATTCCCCAGTTTATCAATGTATTAAAGGGAGAAATGAGCATAGTGGGTCCCAGGGCACTTACTGCTGAAGACATTGACCGATTGGGGTGGAATGACGATTTTCACCAAACGAGGTGGAGTGTCAGTCCGGGCATTACAGGCCTTGCTCAGCTCTACGGAGGTCAGCATAAAAAGGTGTCGTGGTTTTGGGACAGCCAATACCTGACTCAACACGATGTGGGGCTCGATTTTGCCATTGTCCTGTTGTCGTTTGCCATGAACCTGCTGGGTAAAACCAGAGTTCGCAGGATTATTTTTCAAAAAGAAAACTTGAAATAAGATGATGGTAAAAATGATCTTACCGGCGCTGGCAGAAGCCGAAAACCCGTATTGGAGACCGATCAAATATTCGTTGTTTCCGCCCCTTGGACTGGCCACTCTGGCTGCCTTTTTATCGCCCGACGATGAAGTGACCCTCAGCGACCAGCATGTAGAAGAACTGGACCTCAATGATCAACCCGATTTGGTTATGATCCAGGTATACATTACCAATGCCTATCGTGCTTATGCCATAGCAGATCATTACCGGCAAAAAGGCAGTTACGTGATCCTTGGGGGTTTACATGTAACCTCACTTCCCGATGAGGCAGCACCCCATGCGGACTCCATTTTTTTAGGTCCCGGTGAAGAAACCTTTCCACAATTTCTAAAAGATTTTAAGGAAGGCAGGGCACAAAAGGTTTACACCTCAATGATAAGAAGTCTGCACGGCATTCCACCTGTAAGAAGAGACCTGATTAAACGTGAACGATATCTGGTGCCCAATTCCATTGTTGTTTCCAGGGGCTGTCCGCACCATTGCGATTTTTGTTATAAGGATGCCTTTTTTGAAGGAGGTAGGTCCTTTTATACCCAGCTGGTGGATGAGGCACTCGCCGAAATTGATCGTTTACCCGGTCGACACCTTTATTTTTTAGACGACCACTTGTTGGGAAATGTCAGATTTTCTACTTCGCTGTTTGAAGGGATGAGAGGAATGAACCGGGTCTTTCAGGGAGCTGCCACCATTGATTCCATCCTAAGAGGCGACCTTATTGAAAAAGCAGCAGAGGCCGGTCTTCGAAGTGTTTTTATTGGTTTTGAAACCTTTTCGCCCGAAAATTTGAAACAAAGCAATAAAAAGCAGAACCTGGCGAAAGATTATGTGGCAGCAGTCAATCGCCTGCACAGCCTGGGCATCATGATCAATGGCAGCTTTGTCTTTGGTCTGGATGAAGATGAAAAGGATGTCTTCCAGCGCACTGTTGATTGGGCTGTCAACAATGCCATTACAACATCCACCTTTCACATTCTCACACCCTATCCCGGCACCAAGCTCTATCATGACATGGAAAAAGAAGGAAGAATTCTTACGCACAACTGGGACCTCTACGATACCCGTCATGTAGTATACAAAACCCGCCATCTAACTGCCACCGAATTGGAACAGGGTTATTACAAGGCCTATGATTCTTTTTATTCCTGGGCCAATATAGCTAAAGCCAGCTGGCAACATGAGTCACTAAAACACAAGCTCAAACACTTTATGTACGCTGGCGGTTGGAAAAAGTTTGAGCCACTTTGGAATTTTTTAATAAAGACAAAAAGTCTAAATGATATGCTCCCCTTGCTCGAGGCAATTTTGTCGAAGGTAAAACGAAGTACAAAGGGAGATGAGGGTTTGGTGACTTGTGTTGAGTAAGACG
>JAGNSQ010000015.1:0-13460 GCA_017987975.1 Saprospiraceae bacterium | reverse complement strand
CTTTGGAATTTTTTAATAAAGACAAAAAGTCTAAATGATATGCTCCCCTTGCTCGAGGCAATTTTGTCGAAGGTAAAACGAAGTACAAAGGGAGATGAGGGTTTGGTGACTTGTGTTGAGTAAGACGGGTTAACGGAGCCGGGGAATGCGACTTGCGTATTGCCCTAAGCGCGCAGCGCGTATTGCGCAAGGTGCTCCGCACCACGCATAGCCCTAAGCGAAGCGCATTGACCTAAGCGCGCAGCGCGTATTGCAAAAGAGTTCACAATTCAATATTCTTCCAGCTATTTACTTTAGCTACACTTCGCTTTTGATTAAACAATCCGGTATGCACTAGGGTTTTGCTTTCAATATTATCACTGCTCAGATTTTCGAAATATTGGATTCCTTTAAACATATCAGGCATGATGGTTTCAGAGGCTTTAATTTCAACCAGATTGAGTTTTTCAGATTTTTGCCAGATTAGGTCAATTTCGTGTCCTGCAGCATCTCGCCAAAACCAGAAATCGCGCAGTAAATTGTGGTGGTAATTTTTTTTGATATACTCGTTGATGATGTAATTTTCAAACAAATTTCCTTTATACGGGCTTGATTTAAAAGCTGAGGCATCATTTATTTTTAAGAGGTAGCACAAAAGGCCGGTATCGTAAAAGTAGAGTTTGGGACTCTTGGTGATACGTTTGTTGAAATTGGGTAAATAAGGCTGGAGTTGGTAGACTATGTAACTTGTTTCCAGAACCGAGATCCAGGATTTAGCGGTGGGTTGGGATATACCACATTCGTTGGCCAAAGAATTTAGATTCAGCAATTGACCTGCTCTGGCAGCACATAGCGAAATAAAATTTCTGAATTGCCTTAGGTTTTTCACCTGGATCAGGTCCGAAAGATCCCTTTCTACATAAGTTTGAAGGTAATTGGAATAAAAATTTTTGGAATGAATGTCTCTGTCATAAATGGCAGGATAAAACCCTTTTTGCAAATTAACGGCATAGTCTTCATCCAGCCAATGGGCAGCTGCCATTTCAGATAGATCAAAAGGAAGCAGTTTAAATAGGGCTACCCGACCTGCCAGACTTTGGGTAATATTGTGCATCAGTTGAAAGTTTTGTGACCCCGATAAAATGTACTGGCCCATGATTCGATCTTCATCTACCTTGGTCTGCAAATAAGAAAACAATTCGGGTACACGCTGAATTTCATCAAAAATGACAAATTGGTCGTATTGTTCGAGAAAACCATTGGGGTCCTCTAGCGCAAAATTTCTGTTGTCAGGATTTTCCAGATTGACATACCGATAATTTTCAAACTGGGCTTTTAGAAAATGAGTTTTACCTGATTGCCTGGGTCCAGTTAATACCAGAATAGGGTATTTTTTGGCAAAAACATCCATTTCTCTTTTAATTACTCGTAGAATACTCATAATCTGTTAATTACAGTCACAAATATACTATTAATTTTGAAAATACATGCTTTCAACTTTGAAAATACATGGCTTCAACTTTGAAAATGCATGGCTTTAACTTTGAAAATGTATGGCTTTAACTTTGAAAATACATGGCTTCAACTTTGAAAATGTACGGTATTAACTTTGAAAATGCATGGCATTCACTTTGAAAATGCAAGATATCAACTTTGAAAACGCATGATTTTATAGGAGAGATGCCTTAATTTAAATTGGAAGAACTGGCGTGCGTCTCAAGGCCAGTGGATAAATAATAAGTGCGTTCCTAAAATGGATATAGATTATATCATAACTGCTCAAAATTCCAGGTAAACATACACCTCGAATAAAATAGCTTGAATGACCTTAGTATTAGTCATATATGAATATTTATATTGTGTAATAATCAAATAATCAATCATATAATTATTTTATAGTTCCAAATTTTTCAAAGAAATATCAATTTAAAAATAAATAGGGTTTCCCCTTAAACTGTTAAAAGGGGAAGTCTTCCATCTTTGCCTTCCGTATTTTATAAAATTTTCAAAGACAAGTCAATAGTTTGAGCTAAACAATAAATTTTGCCATTGTGACCAATTTGAACAATCAGAATAATTAAAAAAAAGAGATGGGTTTAAAAAAATTATGGGTATTACTTTGTTTTTGTGGGGTAAATGCCAAATCTGAAAATTTAGTGATATCTCCTTTTCAAATACCAATTCAGATTCAGTCGCCAACAATTGACTTTCGTGATGCGGCTGTTAATTTAGGTTCTGAAATGCAGGCTTCGATGGGTGCTCAAAACTCAAATTCTGCCTTTCTAACCATGCCATCAAGTGTAGTTCTGACTGCAGGCAATGTCTCAGGCACTGAAGACGGGACCACATCTGTAGTATTCACTGTAATAGCGTCAGACCCGGTCATTGGCAATCAGTCTGTTGTTTTAACAATCTCGGGTACCAATGTGACTACTTCGGACTATACATTGGATGGATTGTCTCAAAACAGTTTTATGATCAATATAGCTGATGGGCAAACAAGTGGAAGTGTTACTTTAATGGTCATCAACGACTCCGAAGAAGAGGGACCTGAATTGCTGAATGCCACTATAAGCAACCCAACAGCAGGCTTAATTTTGGGCAATACCACCCAACAGTTTGTAGAAATTCTGGATGACGATCTCAGCTTTGGCATGCTCAACAGATCGGTCCTATACAATAGATCAAGCATAATCACAATTGGTGGTAACAAGTCGCTGAAAAACCTGGGAATGTTAAAGGGGAGCGGCATGTTAAACGCTAACCTCGTAAATACAGGCATATTGAGTCCTGGTAATTCGAATTAAACAGTAATAAAATAATCAATACAAATTAGCATGAATAAGTCTATTTATACCGGCATCTTATTGTTGGTAGCAAGTATTTCTTTTGCCCAACAGGTCATTGACAACGTGGGTATTAACACGGGTAATCCCGACCCATCTGCCCAATTGGATGTAAACAGCACAAGCAGGGGTGTTTTGATACCTCGAATGGGCATTGCCCAGCGCAATAACATAGCAACACCGGCTACCGGATTAATGGTATATCAAACCGACAATAACCCCGGATTTTATTATTATACAGGCGCACAATGGGTATCATTATCAGGGTGGAACCTTACAGGAAACGGAGGGACAAACCCTGCTAACAATTTTATTGGTACGACTGACGATACCGCAATTGAATTAAAGGTCAATAATGTAAGAGCCGGAAGTATCTCAAACAGTAGTTTTGGGTTAAATACTTTTTTGGGGTACAGCAGTGGTAGGCTTACAACCCCAAGTGCCGGTATAAATGGCAACTGGAATACAGGGATTGGATACAATGCGCTTACCAGCAACACAACTGGACACGCCAACGTAGCAGTTGGTATTGGTACCTTGAGATACAATGCCGGAGGCCTTCACAACACCGCATTGGGTTCAGACGCGCTGGAGAACAATATGAATTCCAATTCCAATACAGCAGTAGGTTCTCAGGTATTGAGAAACAATATGGCGGGGTCCTTCAATACCGGAATGGGCTTCAGGTCATTGTTCAATAACAATGGAAGTTATAATACGGCGATTGGTTATGCTTCTTTGTCGAATGGGGCCAATCATTCAAATGTAACCACTGTAGGTGCCAACATTGACATAACTACAGATAGATCCAATGTAACTGCAATTGGCGCCAATATTATCAACAATAATATACCAACTTCCAATATGGTTAGAATCGGGAGCGACCAGGTGACCAGAACAGATGTTGCTGGCCAGGTGATGGTTAATGCACAGTCTAATGCACAAAGTTTTACCCTTCCTGCAACAAGAGGAAGCTCAGGCCAAATATTGACATCCAATGGTTCTGGAGCTGCCAACTGGGTGAGTCCCGTACAATCTGGCTTTGTGCATTATGTGGGAGAATCCTTTGGAGGAGGAGTAGTTTTTCATGTGTACAAAGATGCATCAGGTGTTGAGCACGGCTTGATTGTGGCCAGAGAAGAACTAGGTCCCATACATTGGAGTAATGTAACCAATGGAAATGTTTTCAGCGAAAGTTCACACAATGGACTCAATAATAGCAATATAATTGTTAGTCAGGGAGGCCATACGAGCAGTGCGGCTAAGGCTTGTTTGGATCTTGTATCTGGAGGGCAGAGTGATTGGTATTTGCCAGCTATTGATGAACTTTTGTTATTGAATCAAAGTAGGTTTAATATCAACGAGACCATTGCCATAACTGCTGGAAATAAAATCAGCGTGGAAGGCTTTCATTGGGCCAGCACAGAATATTTAGTGGGTGGAGGTAACACTGGTTTCGGCTATGCCCTGGAAGGAAGTTTTATGTCCATAGGTGAAAAGTTCAGGAATTACAAAGTGCGTGCCATAAGGCGTTTTTAATTGATAAGCCAGGTATGCCCTTAAATTTTAAAAAGAAAGTCAATACCAATGTCAGGCATATATTTTTTATATGCTTTGAGCAAAGTATTGCTATAAAAATAAGTTCAATTACTCATTAGTTTGATATTGGTGGGCGGAGAATAAGAAATCTGATGTTAAATTTTAATATTTATTTTCATTTCTTCTGAAGCCAATATCTTTTTTTTAAAACGAGTTATTTTTCATTATTTGATAAAAAGGTGGCTGTTTTGAATGGCCCATTTCATTAAGATGTTTTTTTCTTTGGGCAGTTCGAGCTTATCGATGATGCGAGACCTGTGTGCTTCTATTGTTTTTTCAGATAAAAATAATACCTGGGCAATCTCTTTACTGGTTTTTTGTTGTGCTATCATAGCAAGGGTTTTCCTTTCTACCAAACTGAGTTTTGCTAAAGGGTGTTTTTCGTCTAATCTTGCTTCACTTCGAAGGTTTTTACTGGTAAATAGCTTACCTGCCATCAATTCTTGTATACAGATTTCCAATTCTTCTTCAGCATGCTCTTTTAGCACATAGCCATCAGCGCCCATTTCTCTGCATTTGTAGTACACGGCAATATCATTGTGCATAGTAATTAGTATTACTTTAGTGTGCGGGTATCTTGCTTTGATTATTTCCAAAGTCTCTATCCCATCCATCAGGGGCATATTGATATCTAAAATGGCGAGGTCAATGTTGTTGCTGGCTATTATGTCCATCACTTCGCTGCCATTTCCGGCTGTATAAATATCACCATGATTTATTTTTTCTAAAAAACTTTTGGTGCCTGCAAGGGTCAATGGATGGTCGTCTGCTAATACTATTTTCATAATTGGGTATTAATTTTTGGGGACAATCAGATGAATTTGAGTACCGTTTGCTGAACTTTTAACAGAAAGCAATCCGTTGATGTATATGGCGCGTTTTCTCATATTAGACATGCCAAAAGAATTTGTGTTGAGCCTTGCTTTATTAATATCAAAACCACAGCCACTGTCACTGATTTCAATATCCACCTGTTTCGGGCTTTCCTCAATTTTTATTCTAGCAGCATGCGCGTTGGCATGTTTTATAATGTTATTAAATGCTTCCTGGATGATCCTAAATACCTGTAACTCCGTTTCTGTATCGAGTGATTTTTGGTAATTGTACTCAAAGTTGATATAAATATCGTGCTGTCTTTCTATTTCTTCTTTCATTTCCAGTAAACTATTGACCAAACCTACTTTTTCAAACATGGCAGGACGAAGGTTTCGACAAATATTCCTAAGGTTTTCAATGATTGAATCGGTTTTATTCATCGCATTTTCGTCACCGGATTTTATCATGGCTTTTAAACCCAGGAGATCATGACTAATGCTGTCATGAAGGTCGCTTGATAATCTTTGTCTTTCTATTTCTACTCTTGAAATCAAATTTTTACCAAAACGTATGTTGTTGTTTTTTTCAAGGATTATTTTTTTCGTTCCGTCCAGAGCATGTAAAGGAAGATGCCGCAAATAGCTACAAAAAACAGAGAACCCAACAAAACCAGTAGAATGTTTTTTGTTTTAATGGTCTCCTTTTGTTGCCTTATTTCATTCTGTGCTCTTTCTTTTTCAAATACCGATTTGAGCTCATTGATTGAGTTTCTATGGTCTTTTTCATTGTATAGGTTTCTCAAAGAATCAAGCTGAATTTTGACAAAATAGGCATTTTTAAATTCCTTTTTATCATGGTAAACTTTGCCCAACATTTCGAGGAGGTATATTTTATATTTTTCAATTCCACAGTTTTCCGCATTTTTTATTCCATCCTCAAAAGTAGCGAGCATCTGCCTTGAATCGTTCATGGCACCATATAGTTCAATCTGTTTGCCCTGGATCATAGGTTGGTCGCAAGGTGACACCTGATGGAGGATGGCCAAACTAATTTTGTAAATGCTGTCTGCTGCCGGATAGTTTTGATTTAAGTATTGAAAGTAGGCCTTTTGCATGTTCATTTTAGCCTTTTCCTCCTCTTTTAAATAGGCATATTTTCCGGATTCAAGCAACAGCATCAAAGAATCTGCCTTTTTATAATCCTGGATGTCAAAGAAGGCAAGTGCTTTTTGATAATTGATCTGACTGACCAATGGGGGTTGTTGTGAGGAATAGACTGCGGCACTATCCAACATAACAATAGCCCTGTGGTAGTCGAATAATCTTTTGTGGGTAAAAGACAAATAGAGGTAGCCATAAAATTTATGGGTAGCCTGAAGAGTTGGATTTTCCAGGTATTTTTTGATAAGTAGTATCGATGAATCGTATTGAAAAGCGTTGTTAAATCGATAAACTTCTTCTTCCAGTTGTGATGGCGTCAAAACTTGTTGGCTTTTGACCGTATGCCTGTCAATTGTTGAATTGCATGAAACTAAGAGCCAAAACACAAAAAGATTGGCTAAAATGGATTTATAAAACATTTATCAGATTCTAACTGGTAAAAATAGGTTTTTTGCAACTATAATGGATTTCCTGAAGAAGCATCGCTTTATTATTAATGTGCCTAAAAAGTTCCTTTTTTGTTTGTTTATTCATATTGCAATTGTACTAATTGAAATAAAGGAATAAAATTTTGTTTATGTTGCTTGTAAGGAGCTATTGCGGAATATTATTTTTTGAAATTATTTGCGTAGTCAAATGGCTACGCAAGAGATTGTAATGGACGTTTGTTAGGAGCTTTAAAGATGAGAAAACACTGGATTGAATGAAAAAATGAATCTTATCTTCACAGAAAGAGTGCAAATTAAATCCGCATAAAAATGTTGGTATGGAATTGAATAAGTTGGCCCACAAAACAATAACACTGAAAAGAAATGAATTTTTGAGACAGCAGGGCAGTATCGACACAAGTATCTACCTTGTTGAAAGTGGCAGTTTAAAAGTTTTTATGTTGGAGGGAGGGGAAGAACAAATGATAAGATTTGGATACAAGGGCAGTATTTTAGTTGCACTTGATTGTTATCTTTCCGGCAGGCCATCGATGTTCTCTATTCAAGCTATCAAAAAAACTGTCGTTAGGGTGGTAAGCAAAGAAACCTTGTTGGTAGGAATGGACGACGAACAATACCAAAAATGGTGGATAGGTGTATTGGAGAACCTGGTTTTGCAGCAGATGGAAAGAGAAATCGATTTATTGACCACTTCTCCCAGGGAGCGTTATCTAAGGGTATTAAAAAGGAGTCCCCTCCTGTTTCAGGAGATTCCCCACCGATACATAGCCAACTACCTCCGCATGAGTGCGGAGACCTTGTCTCGTTTAAAAAGTCTTGATTTGGATCAAGATTAAATATGGTAGGCCGTTGTTTCTTTGCAGCAAAAAATGAATCATGCAAACAGCAGCCTTATTGGATAGACTTATAGAAGAATGCAGATATGTTATTTTAGAAGTAGAAAATCTTAAAGACCTGGAATTGGACACCCTAAGCTGGAGGAAGGATTCGATATCCTGGAACATCCTGGAATGTGTGGAACACCTGAACCGTTACGGTGCATTTTACCTTTCGGCTATTGAAACCGCCATGCAAACCGCGCCTAAAACACCCGAAGATCATTTTGCCGGAGGCTGGCTGGGACGGTATTTTGCCAAAAGCATGTTGCCAAAAGAAAAGTTGAACAAAATGAAAACATTTAACGACAAGAATCCGTTGAACGCCCCTCTCGACAAATCGGTGATCGAAGTCTGCATCCAGCAACAAATCAAAATGATGGATCTGATAGAGCTGAGTAGAGAGGTCAGCCTGAACACAAGGGTGAACACCTCTTTATCCAGTCTGGTGCGATTAAAGCTTGGGGATACATTTCAGTTTGTGATCAACCATAATTTGAGGCATGTGGAGCAGATGAAAGTAAATTTATTAGTGCAAGGATAATTATGTTTTGATTAAGCTATATATACTATAGACAGAAAGCCGGGCAATTAGGTGATTTCTAAGTTCCTTAAACTAAGAAGACCGGGGATATTCTGACTGTTTATGATATTGGGAGTGATAGTATATATCTGACATTAAATTTTTAACGAGCATATATTGAGTAACTTACATATATTGAATATATTTAATGTCTATGAAGAATTAATTTTTTTGATAAAAAAATGTGGATTTTTAATTGTATTGCAAAATAATGTATTTATATTTGTGTTGCGCGCAAAATTATTTTACTGAAAAATACCAAGTTATGAAACACTCAACACTCAACACTCAACACTCAACACTCAACACCCAATTTACATTTAAGTCTAAACGTTTTTCCTTAATTATAGGATTAATGTCCGCAATGCTTGCATTTTTTTCATCTTGTGAGCAAGGTGGAGGTGAGAGTGAAAATTCCAATACACGATTAGACCCCGGAAATTCTTGCTATGAAGAAGTAGTTACAAGTACATGCATGGAAGATACGGCTGTTTTTATTCTTGATGGTATTCCTTCATTTCCTGGATGTGAAATAAGTTTATCACTTGTTTATTGCTTTGATGACTTTGGAACTTTAAAACATGTTGCAACTGGTAATTTTGAACTAATTTCCACTTGCCAAGAACTTCAGGATTCAATAAATGCCCACATGTTGGGAGATACTGATGGAGAACTTAACACATTTTTTTCTGATTTGGATGAAGAAATTTATGATGAGCTTGTTAAGGAACTTTTTGAAAGTTTGGGGAATGACCTTCCTTGTGGCTCAGCAATAACATATGTAACAGAATACATAAGGCCTTCTTGCTATGCTTATTGCTTATACACTGCTGATGTGCCAACTGGCGAAGGAGGTTTAGATGGAAGAAATGATGGTGGTAATCAACAGACGTTTTGGAATAAATCCTCCTGTGATAGCAACGGTTGCTGTATTGTAGAATATAATGCATGTTATGATGTTGCAGGCGATTCTATACGTGTTCACAAGATTCGATCAGGAAAAGTGGTAACTCCGCTAATTTTAGAACAATGTTCAAGTGGGACACCAGATGGGCTTCATGATCCTACAACAATAAGATGTCTTCCTTGCGATTTTAATTGCAACTGATTTTGTGAGATGAAAAAATTCCTTTTATTATTGGCTTGGTTGTTAATTGATATCAGTTTGGATGCTCAGCAGCCATTTCCATTGGAATTTGTAAATTATAGTACAAAATGGCAGCATCTTATATTAAATGAAGCTGGCATTGGATTGGGCCAAACTGAAAGTATTTACACTTCAATGGATGTTGCCGGCTTAGTGGATGTAGATTCCTTTCTCTATGTTTTTTACAGAACCAAAAAGCAGTCATTAAACAACGGTGTTATTATAAAAAAGATTAACCCTAAAACAGGAAAAATTGTATGGCAAAAGACCGATAATATTTATACAGGCAATACACATAATCATAGTTATTGGAGTATGTTGATAGAAGATAACGATGAATTGTTGCTATTGGGATGGAGAGCAAAAGATATTAGCAAGGCCTTTTCACCCAACATGAGTATAAAAAGATATGATGCAAGAACAGGAGATGTTATTGATTATAAAGTAGATACTTCAGATTACAAATACAGCTTTTTTAGCAATCAGAAATTTTATAATATTGGGAAAGACTCATTATATTTCGGTGGCACGCCAGTTATAGATACAGTTTATCAGAATCCAAAATGTGGTATCCAGTTTTATACATTTTCAAAACAATTAATTAGAGACTCCATAAGTCAATTCATTTATAATCAACCATTGGTTACTGATACTTTTACAAGGGACTACATTCCAGTTAATCCTAGATATGAAGTCATTAATGATCACCTGTTATATGTGATCACCTTTTACCTAAGTGAAAAAGGTGAGGAATATGAGACCAGGTCTGAAATTATAATTGTAGATTATACAGACATCAAGAATCTAAAAGTAGTTAATAGAATTCAGATTGGGGCCGAGATATTTGACTGGCCATCTGAAGAATTTTACTATTGGCAATATGCATTTGCCGAAGAAGTACAATTAACTTGGCGTTACCCTAAAATTGATGTAAATGATGGCAAGTTATATAGGGCATGCAGTTTTTTAGCGCTTGATACTGCTGGAAATGTTGTTGCAAGAGTGGACGATATTGCACAAAATAACCATTGGATTTACAATTTAAAATGTGCAGGTAAATTGCAGGATAATTATTATTTATTGGGTCACCGATCAGATGACAGAGCGAGTTTTGATATTATGGAAGTGGATGCAGAAAGCAGGGTAAAATTGTTGGTATCTGTGGTTACGGCTGATCGACCTTCCAATGACGGGTTTAATGGGTTTAATACTGTGCAAAAGATTACAAAGGATTCGCTTTTTATTTTTTCTGGAGCCCTGTTTACCAAAGGAGGAGAAGTGGTGCCAAGTACTACGTCTACCCATTACACAATGGCCTTTGACCTTCGTCAATGGATGCGGCCTACTGCTTCAAAAGAAGTCATTAAGGATTTGACTATAAAGTTATATCCCAATCCCAGTCATGACTACCTCAATATCGAGGTGCCGGACATAAAAGGCAAGCTTCATTTTTATAGCTCTACCGGGGCCTTGCTCAAAACCATTTCGATCAATGGGAGTCAGTCGCTGCTGGTAGATAGCTCTGTTTTTCCGGTTGGAGTCAATGTAATAGCAATTGAGCCTGCGGAAAAGGGTGGGGCAGTGAGATCGGTGAAGTTTATAAAGATGTAGAGGAGATTTATATAATATAGTATAGAAGTTTGGCTTTTTCGATAGGAATTATGGAAAATTGATTATTTTTATAACATCCTGTCATTTTGATGTGCGATAGGATATGATATAAATAAGTAGATTTTCTGAACCAAATATTTAGCCCCATGAAAAAGATATTGGCATATGTGTATTTGTGGCTTCCATTTTATTTGACTTCACAACAACCCTTTCCCCTTGAATTTAAAGGATATGGGGCAATGTGGCAAAAGTTAATTACAAATGGCGATGGTAAGTTTCCTGGTCAAACTGAGAGTATATTTACAACTGTGCAATCTGTTGATATCGCAGATTTGGATTCGGTTGTTTATGTACTATACCAAACAAGGAGAAACTCTCAAATTGATGGTGTCATAATTGACAAACTTAATCCAAAATCTGGAGAATTGTTGTGGAGAAGTATTGATAACTCCTACACAGGAAATGAGCATTTTCAAAAATATTGGAAGCTATTTGTAAGACCGGATGAAAAATTGGAATTAGTTGGATTTAAAGCCAGGGAGAATGCGAAATCTTTTGCGCCTAATGTGTGCTTAAAAAAGTATGACTCAAATAGTGGGGAAGCGATTTACTATCAATATGATACAACCGACATATCAAATAGTGTCTTAAGTAATGATCCAGTTTTTCCTATATTTTTTGATTCTTTGTATTTAGCTGCAAATGCATGGCGTGAATCCACAGAAATTAATCCAAAGCAAGGTTATCAGTTTTATATTTATAACCATAAGCTTGAACTACATGTGTCAGGACAACTCATTACAAATAGCCCTTCTGACACTGATTCATTTGGCATTGATCATCTTGTGGTAAGGCCTTTAATTGAAAAAATCAGCGACCATATTTTGGCATGCATTTTTATTCACTTAAATGAAGTTGATAACCAATATGAGACTAGAGCTGAATTGGTGCTGATTGATTGTGGAAATCCATATGACATAAAGGTATTAAGTAGGACTCAATTTGGTGATGAAATTTATGATTGGCCTGATGAAGATTTGTATTATAGAATATCTAGTTATTCGGATGAAGTCCAATTGTGCTGGAGGTACCCAAAACTAGATACTATTGCTGATAAGTTATTTATGGCATGCAGTTTTTTAGCGCTTGATACTGCTGGAAATGTAGTTGCAAGAGTGGACGATATTGCACAAAATGACCATTGGATTTACAACTTAAAATGTGCAGGTAAGCTGTGGGATAATTATTATTTATTGGGTCACCGATCAGATGACAGAGCGAGTTTTGATATTATGGAGGTGGATGCAGAAAGCAGGGTAAAATTGTTGGTATCTGTGATAACAGCTGATCGACCTTCCAATGACGGGTTTAATGGGTTTAATACTGTGCAAAAGATTACAAAGGATTCGCTTTTTATTTTTTCTGGAGCCCTGTTTACCAAAGGAGGAGAAGTGGTGCCAAGTACTACGTCTACCCATTACACAATGGCCTTTGACCTTCGCCAATGGATGCGGCCTACTGCTTCTCAGGAGGTAGTCAAGGATTTGACAATTAAGTTATATCCCAATCCCAGCCATGACTACCTCAATATCGAGGTGCCGGACATAAAAGGAAAGCTTCATTTTTATAGCTCTACCGGGGTCTTGCTGAAAACCATTTCGATCAATGGCAGTCAGTCGCTGCTGGTAGATACCACTGTTTTTCCGGTGGGAGTCAATGTAATAGCAATTGAGCCTGCGGAAAAGGGTGGGGCAGTGAGATCGGTGACATTTACAAAGATGTAACAAGTTGTTTATTCTTAAATCAGGTGGTGATGGATGGGTGATTGGGTTTCACATATTGATCACCACCTTGTTTTCCATTTTTTTCATTTCGTCGGGCAGGCAGGCTAAGATTTCATTTTTCAGGGCTTCCAGCATTTTTTCTTTGACAAAATAGCGGAAGCTTACCATACCAATTTTTCTTACCGGTACTGGGGCCTTGAAGTAACGAACGTGGTTCAGTTGTTTTTTGCTGAGATCCCTGAGGCAGAGTTGAGGGAGCACGGTGATACCTTCATTGAGGTCGACAATTTTTTTGAGGGTTTCGATGCTCGAGGCGGTGAGATCAAACTGATGGATGTTTCTTTCATGCACTTTTAATTCACAAAGGTTGACCACCTGGTTGCGGAGACAATGTCCTTCTTCCAATAACCAGAGTCGATTGACGTCGAGGTCGCCCGGCAAGAGGTATTTTTTGCGGGGGTGAATGGTTTTGTGGGATGAATATATGACAAACTCTTCATTAAACAGCGGAATCTCCACCAGGTCGGTTTGTCCGATGGGAATTGCCAGCAGGCCGGCGTCAAGTTGGTTGTGTTTGATTCGTTCTATGATCACATCGGTGGTTAGTTCGC
>JAGNSQ010000233.1 GCA_017987975.1 Saprospiraceae bacterium | reverse complement strand
GTTCCCCTCTAGTCCATGTTCCAGAAGAGGCTGTAGAAGTAACTTTCCAACCTTGGTCAAAAAGAAAATCGTCTTGGTATCCTTTACTCATCAAAATTGTTATTTCAGGAACTGGATTTTGTGAATCAAAAATGACCTTCTTGTGAAGATAGCCCCACTTTCCAGCAAATAAGTCATAAGGAATAGTATCTTGAAAAACTTGAACATCAACTGTTCCAGTTTGGTCTGTGATAAAATTTTTATCTCTGTTGGGATTAGAAAACAATACTCTTACATCGGGTATATTTTGCAGAGTTTTAGCATCCTTTACTATGACTTTTGGACTTAACAGAACATTTCTTGGTTTTAACTTTACATCTTTAAATGTCACAACACCATTTAACAAATCCACACTGATGGTTTTTGGAAAATATTCTGGATGGTTGAATAATACACTATAGGTCCCTGACACAGCGTAACCAGTTTTATATTCACCTTTAAGATCGCTTGTCTTTCCATTTTTTCGCGGAGCTAAAATTTCAATTGTAGCATTGCTTATAGGAAAACCCGTCAACGAGTCAACAACCTTACCCTCAAGATAACAAGCTCTGACATAAGTTGGCTTGATTACAAAAAGTCCACCTTGAATATCGGAGGCAACAATGGTTCCACTTGGCAAGAAAGGACTCACACCCCAACAACCATTAAATCCACCATGCGGACCAGACCAGGTGTCTACGCTGCCCACTTCGACCATATTATCCGGTCTATGTACGTCCGTAATCTTTACTCCATCTGTATAAAAAGAAGTTACCAAATATCCGTTTATATATCTGGTATTATGAGGTATAACTCCCTTACCTTCAGTATCCTTAGGCCGATATTTGTCGAGTAACTTAATATTAGCTAAATCCTGTATATCGTAAGATGCAACATAAGCATTGTCTCTTTCATCGGTAGTAAAAACAAACTTCCCATCGTCAGAAGGCCAGGCATTGTGTGTAAAAGCAAAAGGAGTGGTAACGGCCGCCATTTCTTTAGGTGCTGCAGGGTTTCTAATGTCCCAGATACTCAAAACTCCATCTAACACATCAGCTGACCAAATGGTATCATTTCGTCCAAAATTATCATGACAGTACCTCTTGGTTTGAGCACCAAGATATTGAGGATTTTCAGGTTGCTTAGAGATGTCAAATATGAGTGTTCCTCTCCATGGTGTGCAACCATTTAAATATAATCTACCTTTATCGTCTACAAAAACCGTATGGCAAGTATTCAGTTCAGCGGTTTGTCCATTCGCAGTAATATTTGCCTTCCAAAATTTACCGGTAATGTTTAAAGGGGCATTTTTCATATTTATGATAATTAGCCCATTGGCTTGATTATCGTTTACACCATAAATATAATCCCCATAAATATAAACCTCTCTCCAAATAGTATTGACACCAGGTAACCTGAACCTTTCAATAGGTTTTGCTGGATCTTCTAAACTATAAATAATTACAGCGTCTTTACTTCCAAAGACGGCGTACTCGATTTTATTTTTATCAACAAAATGCCAAATCCCAGAGCCTCCCTCTGGTACCGGAACATGGGCTACGATCTTCATGTTTAGATCACCATCTTGGGCTAAAAGTGAAAAACAAGTAAAGCAAAATAAAAATGTGAAAAATCTGTATTTCATAAAATAATTTTCACTGCAAATTTACTTAAAATAAACAAGGAAATCGACAAAATTCAAGTAACACTTGAACTTAATTTGCCATTACTTGCTCATCTTTGCAGATCGACAAAAAATAAAAATGGAAGTATTAAGCAGAACAGATAATAACATCCTAATAATCACAATCAATAGAGAATCAAGTTTAAATGCATTAAACAAAAATGTAA
This sequence comes from Saprospiraceae bacterium, assembly GCA_017987975.1. Taxonomy (GTDB): domain Bacteria; phylum Bacteroidota; class Bacteroidia; order Chitinophagales; family Saprospiraceae; genus JADKBO01. The sequence continues at coordinate 974 of JAGNSQ010000233.1, read as the reverse complement.
TTCATATTTTATCTGAAATTTTTAATTCCATACAAAAATCTCCCAATGGCATAAAAGGAGTAATTCTCACCGGGGCGGGATCTAAATCATTTGTGGCTGGAGCTGATATTACAGAGTTTCAAAACATCAGTCAAAAAGAGGGCGAGGCTCTTTCTTTGAGAGGCCAGAAACTGTTTTCATTTATAGAATCGCTGGAAATTCCTGTGGTAGCGGCAATTAATGGATTTGCGCTGGGAGGTGGGTGTGAATTGGCCATGAGTTGTCATCTTCGGGTTGCGGGAGAACATGCCCGATTCGGACAGCCCGAACTCAATCTCGGACTTATTCCCGGCTATGGGGCTACACAAAGATTGAGCAGGTACATTGGAAAAACCAAAACCATGGAATTATTACTTACAGGAGACATGATAAATGCAAACGAAGCCTTAACATTAGGGTTGGTAAATCAAGTTTGCGAGTCAGGACTTGAGTTAACCAAATCAATTGAATTAATTGAAAAAATAAGTAAAAAGGGACCAAAATCAATTGCAGCAATCATAAGAACTGTAAATGCTTATTATCGACAAGAGGGACCTGGATTTGAATTTGAAGCTTCTGAGTTTGGAAAAATGATGGAATCAGAAGAGGCGAAAGAAGGAATTACAGCTTTTATTGAAAAAAGAAAACCCATCTTCAGGTCATAACGATCCTAATTTCTGATTGGCTCTTAAAAAATTACTAAGATAACTTTTGGTGACTGATCTTCATTAAGAAATAAGTTTCATAGATAGTAAAGATTAAATATATGAAAAGCGCAGGAATGATAATTTCCTTCTTATCATATCCAAGTTTTCTTATCGCCAGAATGACTATAAAAACAAACAAGGTGATCTTCAATAATACTGAAATCAGGAATATTTGACTAAACAAATATAGATTTTTCGATTGGCTGGCGCGAGACGAAATTTCATAAACAACTATCCCGAAAAACATAA
>JAGNSQ010000232.1 GCA_017987975.1 Saprospiraceae bacterium | reverse complement strand
GCCACATCATGCCCAGTTGCGATCTTATTGATATGCCAAGGAAGGATGAATGGATGGGCTGATCATTGTTGTAACCGATGATGTCATTGCCCAGTAGGGTACGTCCACTGGCTGACTGTCTGAAATGAGCTGCAACACCACCTGCAAGTAGGACAGACCATTGACCCACCCTTTTTTCATATTCTGCCATAAAGGGGATTGAAATCACCTGCAGCTGGTTATAGTGGCGAATGGTTCTCGTTTCTTTGATACTTATCATTGTATCTGCGTATATAAAAGTAGAATCTCCGGTCAATGCATTGACGTGGATTTCAACCAACTGATTACTGATGGGCCCGTTGAAGGTTTTTTCAAGGCGATAGTCAAATCGGGTCCACAAATTTTGGTATTCGAGTCCTGTTTGAAGTCGAAGGTTTTTACCTATCTTTTTTCCCAGGATAAGATAATAGAGATTACCTGGCACCACAGATTCTGACGATAAAACAGTTTCTTGAGCGGTGGTAGTAGTAAAGTGTGCAGAAAGCAATGAAAGACCGCCACCGGCCAACAAATCCAGCCCGTGGTCTTTGTGGGTAAGCGGTTTTTTCAGCCCATTATTTTCAGGTATAAGACTGCAACTAATTTTAGTATTAAAATTGAGCAATTGCACAGGTCGGGTCAAGAGTGAGGCAAGGACAGCGTGCTGTTTTCGATCAATAGTTTCTTCATTGGACTCATGGCCATTATTTTTAAAACTTGGATTTGGGTTTGACCCTTCTGGATTTGTTGATAGATCAGAAACGGTCTGCTGTTCACCTTCGCCTTCATTGGAGGTTTGCGAAAGCACGTTTCCGGTCTCGGCTGCAGGCTTGTTGTTATCCGTAGATTCTGATTTTATGGCACCATAGGATAAATGGGCAGGGTGGGTGTTAGTGTTTTGTGTTTTGGCTGTTGAGTTAAATATATTTTGAACTTCTTGTTTTTGTAGAGTAGGATTGGCTGTGTTTACCCTTTCTTTTTTTACAGCGTGGTTTTGGCTTGTTGATGAAATTTCATTGCTTTTCTGGTTATTACTGTTTAGTGATTGAATAGTTTGATTTGATTTTGGTGCCTTTATTGTTTCATTAATTGGATGTAGCGGATCAATTTGATTTGTAGTCTTGGGTTGGTATTTGTTTTCGACAATGCCAGTTGGTTGAGAGCTTGATAATTTTTGACTTGCCATCTTTTTATGACTTGAGATGCTGCCGGCAAGAAAGGCTACAATGGCCGTAATGGCGATGACAATGGCAAAGCCTGTCCATTTGATGGCAGAGGGCCATTTGGAAAGAGCTATGGGTGCCGGATTCATTTTTTCTATCTGAGAATAAATGCCTGCTTGCATTTTTTCCCACTCAAAACCAGCAGGAAGACCTTGCTCTTCCCTGATTTTATTTTTTAAGTTGTTATTATCTGAATTCATACCTCAACACATTGTCTTGACTAAAAATATGGCTCCGGATCCATGATAAGGCCCTCATCAATTGTGATCTGGAGGTTTCTGGTGTAATGTCCAGCATAGCGGCTATTTCTTTGTGATCATACTCATCAATTACATAGAGTAAAAACACAGTTCGATATCCCAGCGGCATTTTGTTCAATAATTTTTCAAGCTCTTCTCTTGAAAGTTCGTGGAACCTGGACGTTTCCGTTTCACTCACTTCAGAATACAGTTCCAGGTTAAAGTTTAATTTATGTTTATACGTTTTGCGGAGAAAAGAAATACTTTGATTGACCGTTACCCTGCCTACCCAGGTTTTAAATTCTGCTTTTCCTGCGTCGTAATTTTTGATCGAAGTAAAGATGGCGGCAAAAACCTCCTGCATGGCATCTTTTCTATAGGATTCATCAAACACATAGTTTTTGACTATCGCGTATACATAAGGTGCATAGCTTTCATACAAAAGCTGGAAGGCCATGGGGTCTTTTTCTTTGATTTTTAGTATGAAGGTCTGGTCGATCATTTTTTAAAACAGGCAGGCAGGAACTAAATCCCACCTGCCTTTTAACGCGATTTCTAATACTATTTTGTGTTCATTAGTGACAATTCACCAAAAAGTTTAAAATTTCTTGAAGGGAATTAAAGATTACTTCGGTGTTGGTCTCATTTTCCTTCACTTTTACCGGATAAATGAGGGTGTATCCTTCTCCTGTAGGATTGAATGCATACTCCAGTAATTGTGATTGATTTTGCACGGTTATTACGGTTCCCAGCACACTTTGTGGTATAGCCTGTACGGGGAACAAAACGGTATAACAGGGCTGTGTTCCCACACTATCCATAGTGCCTATGGCCAGGATTTGCAATTCATTGATATTGGGATCTACAATGGTATAACACTCGTTGACCAATTCGTTGAGCTCAGTTTCGGAATTCACAGTAATCACCTGATTTTGTTCATCGATCAATTGAAGTGGGAACACAAAGCCGGTTACGTTTCCTTCCAATAACACATTGGCAAATTCCTGACCATTAGCGATGGTTTGGTTGGAGCCAGTGTTTAAGGTAACGGTTATGGGAAACTGGATACCATAACAGGCAATGGTTTCAAAATTATTCTCCCAGTTGATGATGGTATCGCAGGGCATGCCACCACATGAAATCAGGGCATTGAACAATTCATCCGTATTATTGACGATTACATCAGCGGTACCATCTACCGGGTCAAGGGTCATAGGAAATACAAAGAAGTGTAAATCTTCAGCCAATGCAGCGAGGAAGGCGGTTTCGTCTTGAATGGTTACAATGTCACCATTCACTTTTTTCAGTGAAATAGGATATACAAGGTTATAGCACGAAGTCTCATCATCTATCAGGTAAGCCGGAAAATCGCCATTTTCCCACCCAC
>JAGNSQ010000014.1:14045-39320 GCA_017987975.1 Saprospiraceae bacterium | reverse complement strand
CATTTCGAACATTTCGAACATTTAGAATAAATGATCAAGTTATACCTCTACTACAAATCCCTTGGGGACAAAACGCTGGAAAGATTGACGGATGAGGAACTCAACTGGCAGTACAATGATGATAGCAATAGTGTAGCCATCATTGTGAAACACATGTGGGGCAATATGCTGTCGAGGTGGACCGATTTTTTGACCTCTGATGGTGAAAAAGAAGGGAGAGACCGGGATGGAGAATTTGACCCGGGTCACTTGACAAAGGAAAAAATTTTGGAGAAGTGGGATGAAGGTTGGGCTTGTGTATTTAAGGCACTGGAACCGCTTACGGATGGTGACATGCAAAAGATTGTGTACATCAGAAATGAAGTACATACCGTTGAGGAAGCAGTCCAACGGCAACTGGCTCACTATGCTTATCATGTGGGACAAATGGTGTTTTTGGGCAAAATGATCAAGGGTTCAGCTTGGTCTTCCTTGTCGATTGCCAGAAACAAATCAAAAGAATTTAACGAGGGTAAGTTTGCCCTGTCTCCTGAAGTAAAACACTTTTCTGATGAGAAATAATCAGCCTATCCGTTTTTTTTGAAAAAGCGATAAGAATAAACTGTCGGGATAACAATAAGTAATACCACTGAAACAAGAAATACACTTATCACCCATTCGAGCGGGAGCATCAAAGAAAGGATGGCGATGGCAATACCTCCGCCAAACCAAATTCGGGAGGCAAATTGATGTGTGGCCCTCCAGGTGGCCTCACTTTCCAGGGTCCATGGTAAACGCATTCCCACAAAATAATTGGGCTTGACGCTGTGCAATAGGTTGCCCAATACCGCAAAAAAGGCACCAAGTAATACAAATACCAGCCTACCTTCCGTGGTGTGGGTGGAAGAATAGATGATATAGATGTTGAGAATGGCCATGAAGACTACTAAAGAAAAACCAATCTTGAATAGGGTAGTAGATGATGTTTCCAGATTTTTTTTGGGATCAATGGTGGGCAACCACTGGATCAGGCCAAATGCCAATAAGCCAACCGCGGATATGATCCCTAACGCTACAAAAAGTTCTGACTTATTTCCATATCGGTCCGGTTGTCCATCAGCGCCAAAGTGCAAGGCTACCTGATCAGGCATAGAGCCCCATGTCAATGCCAGATAGATAAAGGGTATGCTAAGTATGCCAATGGCCAGGATTAAGTTGCGCGACATCATATTGTTTGATTTTTTATGTTTTTATTTTGTTCTTTTGCATGTTTTTCCCTAAATCCCATCATCCATTTCAACACTTCATCCATGACGGAGGTTTCAATGGAATAAATGACAAACTGTCCCTGTTTCCTGCAGCTCACCAGGTCGGCCTGACGCAGTAAGTCGAGGTGGTGAGATATAGTAGGTTTTCCCAAATTAAAATGATCGGCAATCTCACCCGCTGAAAGGTCCTTGCTTTTTAGCAATTCCAGAATTTCCCTGCGGACTTCATCGTTCAATGCCTTAAATACAATTTGCAAAGGAGTTAGATATTTCGACAAATATCGAATTAATAAAACTCTTTGTCAATACCCTCTCTATTTTTTATGAAAAAAAAAGTCCGGACTGGTTGATCCGGACTCAGGATTAAATTGGGGTCAAAATTAAATTCTGCAGAATTTTGTTAGAATTACCAAATTAAATGGCGAAACACATATCAATATAGCTTATTAACCAAATATTATTCTACTTTTTGTCTTCCCATATTTGAGCTATCATTTTTTCCAATTGTAAAATTTTATTTTCCAGCTCATTGATTTTGACTTCCTGCTCCTGTACAGCTTTCACCAACGGTACTACAAAACTGGCATAACTTAGTTGATAATGTTGTTTTTCCTGGTCTTTTGGTACAACAACGCCGTCAAATGGATAGCCCACTTTTTGAGCAGCCGATTCCACTTCCTGGGCAATAAAACCGCTGACTACCGTGCGTTCTTTTTCTTCAATGGCTGTTTGCAGAGAATGATGGTATTGTTCCGCATCTGCTTTATAAACAAACGCATTCAATGTGGGCATGTCGATCTGATAAGTTACCGGCCTTAATGCCTTGATGAAAGCAAGTCCTACTACTTCTTCTTTTACATTTTTCTTAAACCGACCATCACTAAAATTGGTCCAGTTGGTGTAGCCACCGCAAGAAGCGGTAGCCGTATTCCCGAGCAGCGCCACATTGTCATTATTGGGATACGAAAAATAGCCTACCGCCACACTGTTGGTGAGTGAGAGACTGTTGTTGGCCCTTTGTCCGATGGCGGTATTATAAGATCCACTTTCATTAAATACCAGCGAACTATCACCTACCGCGGTATTTCGGGTACCTGTATTGTTGGAAAACAAGGCATTGGTTCCTATGGCTACATTTCTGCTTCCCTGTGTATTGTTGCGAAGGGCAGAGCCGCCCACTGCGGTATTCAGCCCTCCGTTTTGGTTAATGGCCATGGCTTGATAGCCCACGGCAGTGTTGAAGTTGCCATTGTTATTGTGTAATGCCAATACACCTACTGCTGAATTGCCTAAGCCGAAGATATTGTTGTACAAGGATTGATATCCCAAAGCTGTATTGTCGTACCCCAGAGTGTTTTTTAACATGGCTTTGCTGCCCACCGCTGTGTTGGCTGATCCATGTTGTGGCACTACATTGCCCACTCCGTTGGAATGAAGCGCACTGTCCCCAACGGCAACTATGTAGTTGGATGAAACGGACTGCCTGAGGGCATTGGTGCCAACAGCCACATTCGAAATTCCGTTTACATTGGCATACAAACTTCCGGCTCCCAAAGCTGTGTTGCGACTACCATTTTGATTGCTGAACAGGCTACTATATCCTATTCCTGTATTAAAACTACCGCCTGAGGTAAAGCCCAGAGCAAAGGCTCCCATACCAACATTGCCCTGCCCGGCATTATTGAGGTACAATACCTGGTATCCCACCGCAGTATTGGAAAAGCCCGTTTGATTTGTAATCAAGGCTGAATGCCCAAAGGCTGTATTGGCGGTTCCTGTCGTGTTGCTGGCCAAACTTTGATAGCCCATGGCTGTATTGGCATTGCCCGTTGTGTTGTTGTACAAACTCAATACGCCTGTGGTGGTATTACCCGTGCCTGTTTCGTTCTTATACATGGCCTGATACCCTATAGCCGTATTGTCAAAACCAATGGTGTTCTTATTAAGACTGTTGACTCCAATAGCTGTATTGGCCGTACCATGATAAACTTCAGTGGCATTGATGCCGTTATGATATAAGGCGCTATCACCCACTGCCAATAATACAGATCGACTAGTATTGTGGTAGAGGGCGTGATTGCCAATGGCGGTATTGGCACTGCCTGTTTGGTTGTTGTGCAATGCATTTCTTCCAATAGCTGTATTTTGGGATGCATTGTTGAAATACAAACTACCAACTCCCATCGCTGTATTGTCACCTCCCGAGGTATTGTTGACAAGACTTTCATTGCCAATCGCTACATTGTAAAACCCCGTTGTGGTATTGACTCCTGCATTTTTACCAAAAAAAGTTTGTATACTGTCTAAGCGACCCGCTGATATATTTTGAATCCTGAACGACAGGGCTTCACTATCAGTGGTGCCTATAAAATGAAGACTATCATTGGTGCCCGCATTGCCATCTTTTGACCAGAACAAGGAGGCTGTATGCCCTGCCACCCGCCATGAACCAGCCGTAGCGTCATACATCAAAAATACACTGCCGTTGGGATCAAGGGATACATTTTTTCCTTCGGTCATTAATATTTTTTCTCCCGCTAGTCCGCTCCCATCATTGTGGAGCAAGGTCATCACAGTTGTGGAAGGGTTGTGCATCCAAAGCAGTTTACCGTCGACCCCTCCCTTGATACCGGCTATGGAAAAGGGCAATGTTGGGCCCTCAATTCTGTAGTAAGAGGTGGTTTGCGGACCTAGATCCAATGAGTTTTGATTCCCTTCTGCCAATAAAAGGGTTGAGGATCTCAGTGCCAGGTCTCCATTGATGTCAAGGATGGCTTGTGGATCTGTATTTTGAATCCCCACTTTTTGGGCTGTAACCCATGCCAGGCATATCAGATAGATCAACGATGTTGTTAAATACTTCATCTCTTTTTTGTTTAAAAATAAGGGGGCGAAGGTGTGTGTTGTAAATGTGAATTTGTGTTTGGCGTGTTTTAATTTCTATCTTGCCATTTCAAGTTATTGTGGTTTAAAAGTATGATGTTGCCAGTTTTACCAATTACAAGGTGAGTTGTACCATTTACAAATTCCAAGCTCCAGTCAAGCACAGACCTTTTTACTTTTGACGCAAAGAAATAAACATGCACAGAAGGAGTTTTATCAAAGTTTCTGTTCTCGGTTTTCCTTTGTTGGTTTCACAATACAAAGGTCTTCAAATAGTGCAAGGAAATAGCGGGGCTATAGTGGTGAGGGCCGGCAGTAGTAGGTTTGGAGTTCCAACTCCTTTTAAAGGGATCAACCCCAACGATCTTAAGCTGTCATCCAAAGATACCAATGGTCAGCTTTCAACTTTTTGGTACAAGGGTAAGGAAAAAACGGGCCCAAGTTTTCATTCCCATCCCTTCCAGGATGAGGTGTTTTATGTAATAAACGGGTCTTATCTTTTTAAACTGGGTAATGAATTGACAGAGCTCAATACGGGTGACCTGATTTTTTTACCCCGAAACATCCCCCATACCTGGACCCAAATATCGGAGGAAGGACAGCTTTTTTATTTCCTTCAACCTGCCGGAAAAATGGAAGAGTTTTTTCTGGAAATGACAAGGACCGGCGGAAAGCTCTCTAAAGACCAGGCAAATATTGTCAGTGAAGCCCATGGCATTGTTAATCATGGTCCCGGTATCAATTGGCAGGATAAGCATGAAACGATATCTGTGCTTACAAATGGATTTGTGGTAAGGTCAGCCATTGATAGAAAAAACAATCCCAGTCTGCTTAGTGGAAACAGTCCTAATTTCCTAAAGGTAGCAGGCAGTGATACCCTTGACCAATTGTCCATCTTTGAATACCATGGCAAAAGCAAAGGCGGCCCCCCTTTACACAAGCATCCATTTCAGGATGAGACCTTTTATGTGCTTTCCGGCACCTATCTCTTTGTATGCGGACAAGATCAATTTACTTTGAATCCGGGTGATATGATCTTTTTACCTAAGGATGTTCCGCATACCTGGGCTCAAACCAGTGATGAAGGTAAACTCTTGTTTTATTTCCAGCCTGCGGGTAAGATGGAACAATTTTTTAATACCGTTGGCAAAGGAAATTTGCCCGAGGGCTATGATGTTTTTAAGGACCACGATATGGAAGTCACAGGACCTCCCATCCAGTACTAAGATCAAAATTTTGTGTTCATGAAAAGAAGAAATGTATTGCAACTCCTTCCACTCCTGGCGGGTTCTTTGTCTTTGCCGACATTTATTAAAGACAAGGATCGCACTAAACCGGTTTTTGTTTTGGTGCACGGTGCCTGGCATGGCGGTTGGTGTTGGAAAAAAATAAAAACCCTACTTATTAAAAAGGGTTATGAAGTGGTTACGCCTACATTGACAGGATTGGGTGAGCGATCTCACTTGCTCAGTCCGGATATCAATCTGGATACACATATCCAGGATGTAGTCAATGTGATTGAATACGAAGACTTAAAAAATGTAGTTTTGGTAGGACATAGCTATGCCGGTATGGTAGTGACGGGGGTGGCAGACCGCTTACCTTCTCGTATCAGCCACCTGCTCTATCTCGATGCATTTATGCCAGACAATGGAAAAGCACTGAAAGACTATACTCCTCCTCCCCCTCCGGGTGCGCCACAGAATACGGGACCAGATGCCTGGAAAGTAGCACCAAGGGAAAATGCCAAAGCATGGGGCGTGAGGGAAGAAAGTGACATCGCTTGGGCACAAAAAAGATTGGGACCGCAATCAGGAGCAACCTTCGGACAACCACTTGTATTGAGCCAAACGCTTTCAGACAAAATTACCAAAGGCTTTGTCTTATTGACCAACGACTCACCCTGGTTTTTGGAAGCAGCCCAAAGAGCCAGGTCGAGGTCCTACCAATATTTTGAAATGCTCAAAGGAGGTCATGATGCCATGATCAGTGAACCGGAAGAGGTAGCTAAAATATTGATAGACTTCGCAGCCATTTGATTCATTTAAAAGATTGATTACCCCAAAATGAAAAAAAGCGTTTTTATACAATTTGTTTTTTGGTCAATGACCATTTACCTCTTGCCTGCCCAATCTGGCAATGTGGGTGTCGGAATTCCTAATCCTGCTGAGAAATTGGATGTAGAGGGAAATATACAACTCACTGGAGAGTTAAAAGTAAATGGCATTGGCGGCACCATGGGTCAGGTCCTCACCAGCAATGGCAATGGTACCATGGCCTGGGCCAATCAATCCACCTCAACTCCTGTGGCAAGTGGCTATGGTAATTGGGGTGACTGCTCTACCAATCAAAACATAAGTGACTACAATCCGGTAGCTGATCCTGACGGTAAAACAGATGATGGTTTTGGTGAAGCATCTGCTATTGACGGTTTGTATGCGGTTGTTGCCAGCAGGAGTGATGATGTTGGTGCTAATGTGAACCAGGGCAGTGTATCTGTATATCAGTTTGATGGTATTCGATGGAATTTTTTCCAGAAATTGACTGACCCGGCCGGTGAAGCCAATGATAATTTTGGAGCAGCAGTAGCCATCAGTGGCAATACCATAGTAGTCGGAGCACCCAATGATGATGTGGGTGTCAACGCAGATCAAGGCACTGCGGTAGTCTTCCGATATGATGGTGTAACTTGGAATTACTACCAGAAAATCGGCCAGGTCATTGGCTTTCCAAATGATTATTTTGGATCTTCCGTGGCCTTGATGAATGAATATATTGTATGTGGTGCCCCTTATTTTGATACAACCCCTTCAAACAACAAAGGGGCCGTGTATATCTTTCAGGATGATGGGATCCAATATACACAATGGCAATCCATACCGGCAACCGGGGTTAATAATGCGGCGCATTTTGGCAGCGCTGTAGGCATCAATTCAGATTTAGACATTGTCGTTGGCGTTCCATGGCAGAATGTTACCTATGCTTCGCAGGGTGCAGTACATGTCTATTTGTACGATGGATTTTCGTGGGTGTACGGACAAACCTTGACCGATCCTACCTCATTAACCGGTGAACATTTGGGGGATTTTATTTCTTTGAGAAACGGGCTTTTGATTGCCTCTCAAATATCTGGCAACAATGACAAAGGAGCGGCTTCTGTTTTTGAAAAAGTCAATAATGTATATGAGTTTAGTCAAAAGTTGACGGATCCGGATGGCATTGCGCTTGACAGGTTTGGCCAAAGTGTTAGCATTGGTCAGGCGTATGCTATGGTAGGGGCTTCTAATGTCAATAATTTTAAGGGCAAAGCCATCATTTTTGTAAAGATAGGAACCATATGGAAACGCATGCAGACTGTGACTGATCCGTATTCAATGGGAGGAAGTAATTTTTTTGGATCCTCCCTGGCTATGGATCCAACAAGCAAAAAATTTGTAATTGGGGCCTACCTGGCAGCTGAGAAAGGTATGGCTTATTTTGGAAAAATAAATTAATATAGAATGAACAAGTATTTTTTCTTTTTATCTATTCTGATTTTAATCTTCTTCAGTGGGTGTAATGCTGAAGAAAATCTGGCTGAAGAAGAAGACCTCGCTTCACAATTGGAAGGTGAATGGCACTGTCGGAATATTGATATTACCCTTCGTTTTGACGATGGAAAAACCCAACATGTTGCCAAAAATTTCAATACAGGTGAATCAGTCTTATCTTTTGAAGTGAATAGGATAGAAAAAGGTTATATCTCTGGCGCCATCACCAATAATGGCATTTTTGGCAACTCATCAGGTACGTGGAGTTATGATTTTGCAGATGAAGAGGGCTTTCTTGCCATCATTTTTCATAGTGAGAACCCGGTAGTTTACAAATTTCGACACCTTGAGTTTCCTACCAGTGATCAAATGAAAATGACATTAAGTGATGGCTTGTTGCTTGAAGAATATCATGTTAATGGCCTGAGCACTGGAAGTGGCCCCAAATTAACCGGGGGTAATGTTTTGGAAATATATGAAAAACGATAATCACATTTAACCATGCAAAAAATGATGTGGGTACTTATGCTAACAACCCTGTTGGCTTGCAGCAATCAGCAAAAAAAAGAAGGAACAGCTACAAGCTCTGTCCCTGACAATGCCACTTCCAATTTTCTTTCTATGAAAATCAATGGTCAGCTATGGGAGGCAGACCACGACGTAATTGGCGCCTTTCATCCCAAGGGTTACGACCAGCTCATCATTATTGGAGGTTCGTCAGGTAAAAAAGATAAAAGTGAAAAATCTTTTACCGTTAATATTTACAAAACCAATGGACCGGGAAAATACAACTTTGTACAAGGGAACCCGGCGCTAAGTGTAGCTCAGATGGGCAATTGGAGTGAAGAAGAATATCTATGTGGTTCTATGATGGGCTTTGATGTTTCATTTGATGTCACAAAAGCATCTAAAAACCCAACCATTGTGGAAGCCACATTTTCTGGCAAATTGACTTGTCCCAGTGGAAAAGAATTATTAATCACAGAAGGAAAATTTTATTATGAAGAATAACATATTGCAACGAACACATTTCGGAATCAATACATTCATTGCTATATTTTTATATTTAATAGTGATGGTTTCTTGTGGAGAAAATGTTGATTCAATTGATGATCCTGACGATCCGGTGGTGGTAGATCCAAAGTTGGGCACAGGTAGTCCGGGAGTGGTAGGCACCGCCGGAGTTAATGCTTGGGATGTATTACCGGTAACTGAAAAAAACAGAATTAAGGCATGGAATACTCTTTTTTTGCACCAGTCGGTAGGCCAGGACCTGGAAGAAGGATGCAAAGCCAACGGCTTTCCGTTTGAATATTTTGGACCCGGCGATATAGCTGAAAAGGGCTTAATGGGTGGCATTTTTGTAGATGTTGGGGGAATTGCCAATGGTGACCCCTATGAAAAGATAAGAGTATTTAAAGAGGCTGTCCAACGCAGTAAAGGAAAAATAAACATCGCTGTTTTCAAATTTGGTTATGCAGATATCAATGATGATAATTACAGCGCAGTTCAGGATGCCTATCTTAAATTGGTCAATGATATAAGGAAGGAAATACCAGACCTGCGTTGGGTGCATATGACTCCTCCGCTGGTTTATTCTGTTGAAAGTTATGAAGGCAATGCTGCCAGGATGAAAGTAGGAGAGTGGATGAGGAAAATTTTTTTAGCAAAAGATGTAGTTTTTGACCTGCAGGCATTGGAAAGCAATGATGGTGCTTGCCAACAAGGTGGGGTTTGGCGCATTTGCCCTGAAAATCGAAACTCTGCCTCTGATCCCAGCGATGTCAATGGCATTGACACCAGCGATGGACAGGGACATTTGGGTAAAAAAGCTTCACAGCGCATTAGCAAATCCTTTTTGATGGCCATTTATAATTCAGCAAAATAAATGATGGTAGCACTTTTTAGAATTATGCTGGTAATCGGGGGTGTTATTTTGGTAATTATTACAGGGCAACCTCTCCTGGAAAAAATTAAATTCAAGACGACAGGTATTGAGGTGCAAGGAAGAATCATAGGATTCAGAGGCTCTAAATCAAGCAAGACGATTTTTGAAGAAAATACTGCCAAAAAAATCAAGGGAAAGAGATCCAGAAGACCGGTTTTTAGATATCCCTCTGCCCCTTCAAGTCTGGATTCTATCGATGGTTTTTCCCAATCCGTAATTCTTCTTCCCTGGATGAATTATGAGCGCAATGACAAAGTTTTGGTTGTGTTGGATAAAAATGACCCTGAAAAGGCGCACATATTTGGTTTTGGACTTATTCTTACAGACATCGTGTTGGTACTTTTCAGTTTCTTTATGATTGGACTTGGTCTATACAAGAAGAAATAAGTTGTGTATTGTAGGGTCTATTATAGTTAGCAAAGCCACCTCTATTTGTTATATTTATCCCTGTAAATGAAAACGGCTCTGCTCTCCTATTTTATTCTTTTGGTCTTGACATTAAACGGACCTTTACTGCTTTCACAACCGGTTTACGAAGCGAGAGGGTTTAGTGAAAAAGACGGCCTCTGTGCATCGGGCTTAAATGCTATAGCAACAGACGATCAAGGTTTCGTTTGGATGACTTCAGAGAATGGGGTTAGTCGATTTGATGGCAATTCCTTTTATTGTTTCAGACATGATGAAAATGATGCTTATTCTCTTTTGGCCAATAAGTGCGATTATGTCTATAAAGACCACAATAGCAACATTTGGATCAAGTCACTTTTTGGTCTGAGCTTATTCGATAAAGCTTCCCATCGTTTTCTCAATTTTATCGCTGAACCAGGAATATTTTCTGGTATTTCAGGAGGTAAAATGGCGGAAGACAACACAGGTCGGTTATGGCTGGGGGGCTATGGAGACGTTATTATTTTTGACGTATCATCTAAACAATTTAAAAAGTCGGGTTGGTTTGATTTTGTAAAAAAATCTGGCATCATCAAGCAGGAGAAACGCAATAATGCGGTGCTCGAAGTAATGCGTAAAAGCGAATATGAATTGTATATATTATCGGTCTACGGTTTGTTTTCAGTGGATACCCGTACCGGGCAATATACTCACCATGCCAACCCTGCTATTAATGATTATTGGGCATTCTACCTAAGTAATATTGATGCTGATGGAAGGCTATGGATGGGCACCTATGACCAATGTTTTTATATATATAATCCTGCTACAAACATTTGGGTCCAGGGAAATTGTAGAGAATTATCAACACCTAAGATTACTGATATCAGACCTCTGGGTCATGATAGTCTGCTGATGTTGTCTGATAAAAAATTATTGCTTTACAGACCATCGCTTTCCTCCTTTAGTCCTTTAGATTTTGAACTGACTCGTAATATTGACGAGTCAACCCTTGGTAGCTTTTGGAAATGCTGGACCTCAGCAGGCAGTTTATATTTTTTGATGTCTGGACATCTTCCTTTTGTTCAAATGCGGAAGCCATCCAAAGGCTGGTCCGAACATTCACTGCGTTTACCACGGGGTGTTACCAATAATGTTGCCCAACACACAGGGATGGGTGATAAAATAATAATTGGTGATTGGAATCGCAAAGAGGTCTCGATTTATGATTTGAAAACAGGAATGTCCTCCTTTCTAACCACGAAATCAGGCGAAAAAAAACTGGGCTCTTTCCAGTTTTTTTATAAAATGAGCGACCATACTGGCATCCTCGTTGTTTCAGATCGGATTTATGAAGTAAATGTCACAAATAAAATAGCAAGCCCTTTAATGGCAGCCCAAAATCTCTATGATTTGCAACCTGAATTTAGAAATGTGGTTCGTGATCATAAAAATCAATTGTTCATCAGAGAGCGCAATACGGGTATTTGGATCATTAACACAAAGGCAAAAAGAATAGAACCTTTTTTTAGTCCCAACGCAAAAGGTAATTATAGCGATTTGTTTTTTGAGGATGCAACACAAAAATTTTGGTTATCGCAGGAACGAAACGGTCTCTATGTTATAGAATCCAACAAACTTACAAGTAAACATTATCCGCTTCAAATAGAGGAAAGAGGTGGCCCCTCTACCATCAACAGTATAGTGGGCGATGGAAAGGGAAAAGTACATTTGGCACTATTGGATCATGGACTTATGGTCGTTGAAGCGGCAACCATGCAAGTAAAAAGATATTCGCAAGAGCAAGGCATTCCCACCGATATTGTGAGTTTTGGTGGTGTTGATCGCAACGGAAATTATTGGGGTACATCTCAGGGTGGCTTATTTTGTTTGCAAGACAATAAGATTAGCAACTTTGCTTTTCACCGTATAGGTAAACAATTTTTTTATCGAATTTCAGATGATGCCAGCGGTCATTTTTATCAAAACCTATTTCCTTTCACTTTATTGAGTTTTGACCCTGCTGTCTTATTATCTGAACTCGAATCAGGTACCTTATACCTGTCAGAAGTTAAGGTTGAAGGAGAGAAGTTATATGATTATCGCAATATGAAGCTTGGCCCTCATCAAAACAGTATTTCTGTTATAGCAGGCTGTTTATTGTACAATGATTGGTTGGAACCCAAATGTGAGTATTCATTGAATGGCAGCAAATGGCAAGCTTTTGACCTCAAAAGTGAACTCAATTTTTTTAACCTTGCTCCAGATTCGTACATCTTACTGATCAGAAGATCTGACAGAGAATCAAAGCTACTGGATATACGTTTTACTATTTTCCCGCCCTGGTACTATAATAAGTTATATTGGGCCTTTTTATTAGTGATTTTATCGGGTTTGATTTATTGGCTTTATTCCTATCGAATTAAAAAAGTGAAGAATGAAGAAGAAGTAAAAAGTGAAATGGCCAAAGCGCTTGCTCAAATGGAAATGTCTGCGTTGAGAGCTCAAATGAATCCTCATTTCATTTTTAATTGCCTTAATTCTATCAACCGATTTATCCTCACCAATGAGCCTGATTTAGCATCAGATTATTTAACCCGATTTTCAAGACTGATCAGACTTGTACTTGACAACAGCAGGGAAGAAATAATTTCTCTCGAAAAAGAATTGGCAGCTCTCAATTTGTATCTGGTTATGGAAGCCATGCGTTTTCAGGAAAAATTCAATTGGACAATAGAGATCCAGGATGATATTGATACATCCAGATGGCCAATTGCACCCATGACTTTGCAGCCCTACGTAGAAAATGCAATCTGGCACGGCTTATTACCTATGGAAAATGAAAAAGGAATAAAAATTTTAAACATCATTATCAAGTCCACTGGTTTCAATGAGATCACCATTTCAATTGATGATAATGGTGTTGGAAGAAAAACAGCTGGGCATGCAAAAGATGATACTAAAAAATCACACGGTATGTTTATTACAGGTGAGCGACTGGCATTGATATCTAAAATGACGGGTGTGAAGACCAAAATTAATATTATTGATAAACAAGATGCCATCGGAAATGCCGTGGGCACAACCATAAACATTGTATTACAAAAGAATGACGACCCTATTACTTGACGATGAGCTTTATTGCACAGATGTTTTGAATATCCTACTGCGAAAACATTGCCCTTCTTTGGAAATAGTTGCTATTTACAATGACCCACTATTGGCGCTGGAATACTTGTCTGAAAATAGGGTAGACGTGATTTTTCTTGATATTGAGATGCCAGTTTTAAATGGTTTTGAACTGTTGCGCAAAATGCCCAAAATGCATAGCAAGGTCATATTTACCACTGCTTATGATCAGTATGCACTCAAAGCCTTTCGATTTAATGCCATTGACTATCTGCTCAAACCCATTGATAAAACAGAGCTGATGGAAGCAGTTGGAAAATTGTCAAAAATTCCAGTGATGTCCCCCCCTGTGCTTGAGTATTTAAGCGAATGGCAGAAGGGACAATCACCTAAAAAAATATTATTGCCCATAGGTCAGGAAATTGTTTTTGTCAACGTAGACCAAATCATTTGTTGTGAAGCAGATGGAAGTTATTGCAAAGTATATTGTGAAGGACAGACAAAGCCTTATCTGCTCTCTAAAAATCTCAAAGACATTGAGGAGATGGTGCAGCAGCCACAATTCATTAGACCCCATGCGTCCTGGCTCATCAATTCTCATTTCATCGAAAAAATTATAAAAGGGGAAGGCATGGAGATTGTTTTGAGTAACCAACTTCATATACCGGTGGCACGTAGCAAAAAACAGGAAATCATGAAATGGCTGGGCATCCATTAAGGGATACGGTGACAGTAACTCTGCATAGTTAATTTATTTCCCTGACGTTTACCTGTCAAGCCACTTTTTAAATGCAGGAGCTTTTTCCCGACTTATATCTACCTCAGTTTTCAGTGGACCTTTCAGGGTAACAGTGAGCTTTTGATTTTCTCTTGGTTTAACAGAAGCAATAGCTTGCATATGTATAATAGATTGTCTATTGGCCCGATAAAAAGTTTCAGGGTCTAACATTTCTTCCAATTCTTCCAATGTCTCAAAATCAAGAGCATATTTTTCTCCGGAAAATGTATAGATATAAAGCACGCTTTCTTTGCTAAGGTGGGCAATATCTTTAACCTGAATAGGAACCCATTGCTTGCGGTGATTGACAATCAAAGATTCTTTGTACTTACTTTTTGTGGTTTCTTTTTGTTGCAGTACTTTGATCAGTTGATTGAGGTCAACCGGATAGTTGGTTTTACTTTCTAAAATCACCCTGCATTTTTGGATTGCTCTTTGCAACTCCATGCTATCCACCGGTTTTAACAAATAGTCCATTCCATTGACTTTAAAAGCCTGGATAGCATATTCGTCGTATGCAGTAGTAAATATCACCGGACATTTAAGTTCGAATTGCTGAAATATCTCAAAGCTGGTGCCATCACTTAGCTGGATGTCAGCGAAAATAAGATCGGGTTCGCTGTTTTCAACAAACCACTTGGATGCTGATTTTACACTGGGTAATACCTGTACGATCTCTATGTCATCAGTGATTTCTTTGATTTTGTACTGCAACTCTTTTGCTATCAAATTTTCGTCCTCTATAATGAGCGCTTTTATCATGGCTTTAGAATTATATTAATGGAATTTTTACCACCCAGCTGCCTTCTCTTTCGGAAACAATAAGGGGTCGGTTGGATAAAAATTTGTACAAAGAAATCATGCTGTTGAGACCCTGTTTATTGCTAGTTTCAACATACGATTTGCGGTTTAGCTTGTTTTCAACAATGAGATAATCCTCTTTTATATATAACTGTATGAAAAGGGGGTCGTCTATATCAGCAATGTTATGTTTAATAGCATTTTCTACAAGATTCTGCAACGTTACCGGCGCTATCTTTCTATGAAGTGACTCTTCAGGAATATTAATTTGTATTTTCAACCCATCCCCAAACCGGGTTTGTTGGAGTTGGATGTACAATTCCACAAACCTTAATTCTTCAGAAAGAGGTACTGTTTCATTGTCTTTGTTTTTTAAGATGTATCGATAGACCTTACTCATCTTATCCAAGAAATCACCAGCTTCTCTCGGGTTGATTCTAATTAGACTGCCAAGTGATGTGAGGGAGTTGAATAAAAAATGTGGATTGAGATGTTGTTTTAAATTTTCATACATCACAGCCGTTTTTTCTTTTTCCAGCAGTTGAGCCATGGATTGTAACCTGTCTATATTTCTGATATTTTTGATCCGGCTGTTTAGAATGTATGCAGTTATGGATAACAGCAATGCGGCTATTAGAGCAATAAACCACCAGGTCTTGTAAAATGGAGCTTTGATATGAAAACGAAGCGTTTTTATATCAGAGGTCCATTGTCCATCTCGCGACAGCGCCTGCAATTCAAACTCATAGTGGCCGGGAGAAAGGTTGGTGTAACTGGCCTTGTCATCTTTTTCCGACTTAATCCAGCTTTGGTTTATTTTTTTGATTCGGTATTGAAAAAAGTAATCATAAAAATTGGTATGGCTAAGAGAGGCAAAGTGGATGGTTAAAAAGTTGTCACTTGGATTGAGTTTTAATTCATCCTGATTCCAAATAAGTTGTCTGCCGGAAGGAACTTCTATGGCACTGATCATAGGTGGATTGCCAGGATATCTTTTTTTAATTTTTTCGGGATAAAACTCTACCAGATAACCTTTGATGGTGGTAAGGATGTGTCCGTTTTTTAGGGGTATGGTGTAATTGTAATAAAATGAATTGTTGTTGCTTAAGTCGAGTTTAAAATTGAAGAATCGACTGCTTGAAGGATCAAAAACCGAAAATTTGTTAAAACTGGAACACCATATCCTCCCATCAGCTGAGGGAGTTGAAGAGTTTAATACTTCTGAAATAAGCCCGTCACTTGAGTCCCATACTTTGCATATGCCAGATTTTTTTTCCATCTTGTAGAGTCCATTGCCTATCAGAGAAAACCAGGCATCTCCATTAACATCCACTTCAAGTGAATTGTAGTAGCCTGTGTTGATGGAAATTTTACTGCCATCAGGCATTACTTCTTCCAATGCATATCTTTTTAAATGGTCGGCTCCCGGCTCCAGATAACCCAACGCCTTTTCAGACGCTACCCACACGCCTTTGTTGAGGTGTGATTGCATCCAATTTGCTGACAATAAGCCATGATTTTTAATGTCAGTAGCTTGATAATTAATTTCAGTGTACTGGTTGTTATTTTTATTCCACCTAAGCAATGGCAAAGAATTGTTACTTACAATCCATGTTGAGTCGGTCTCCCGAGCAAGTGAGGTAGGCATAAATTTTGACAACCGGTTGCCATCTTCGTAAATAATAGTAAATTTATTTTTTTTAGTATCCCATTCTACAGGATAGCCCCGCGACATGCATATAAGTATTTTATCATCAATAAATTCCAAATCTGTAATGAAAAACGAATTGTTTTTGTAATTCGTCTTTTCTTTAATATCTGTGGCCATTGATTTGCCCGTAAAGGGGTTGTAGCTGTACACAATACCCTCTCTGCTGGCCCACCACCAGCTCTGATCTAACGGGTTTTGAGCCAGGCAGGTAATCTGCCAGTTGTTTTCCTCCAGTTCTGGAAATTCGCGAAAAACAGGTATTACCCTGTAAAAATTTCTGTCACTGTTGACACGTGATATGCCTGCAACAGTACCCAGCCATAATGTATTGTCTTTATCTTCCCAATAACAGTATATGTAATTACCAGGGATAGAGGCTGGATTTTCGGGCTCATTTTTGATGATTTGATAACTGAGGGTGTCTTTGTATTTTATCCTGACTATTTCATAACTGATGCTCGAATACCATAGCTCATGATTTTTGGTTTCAAAAATACTACCCGCATATGGAATCTTAATCATCTTGCTTACATCGATCCTTCTCAATACAACCCGGGTCTTGGGATCGAAACACAGCAATATTTTGGTTTCATTATTTAAGATCCATATGTAACCATCAGGTGATAGGTGAATGGCTTCAATATTCTGGGCATTAAAAATTTCATTGTTCGTGGTATTGCGGTAGTTGGTAATTTCATGACTTTTTAAATCAAAATAATTTAAACCCTGGTAAGTTGTAAGCCAGATACCTTTGCCTGTGGGATCTAATAGCACACGGCTAATGCGATCGGTGCTTAGGGTGTTTTTATCATTGCTGTTGAATTGAAAACTGGATGTTTTATTATTTTTTAGGTCAATGATCATTAAACCAGAAGTTGTGGTACCCACAGCAACCTTTTCTTTTTCAATGACACAAAAATCATTGGGATATATCTTTTTTTTACTAAGGTCGAGATAGTAGTTTGAGAAGGTATCGGCTTGATAGTCATACCTGAAGATCCCATCTGGTGTAAGTCCATAAATCTTTCCTTCCCTGTCTTTACTTAGTTCAATTATAAGATTGGACATCAATGATTTTTTGTCCTTTCTGTTTTTCTTAAATACATTGAATTTTTTTCCATCATAACGGTTCAATCCATTGGAAGTGCCCAACCAAAGGAAGCCAAAGTCATCCTGCAAAAGGGTTGATACACTGTTGTTACTTAAACCATCTCTTTCACTATAATTGTCAAAAATGATATCAGGTCCTGCCTGGTAGCTTGTAGTATGCTCAGACCTGGCAGGAAAAGGTCTCTGGGCCTGTAAAAACAGCTGTGTAATCAATAAAAGTATAAAAGGGATACAATCCTTCATACGGGCAAGATAGAAAAATCAACAGAAATTGTGCTAAGATTTTGGTTGAAATGTAGTTAAAAACCGGATAAGGCGTAGAATAAAATCCCTGAGTTGTGACTAGGTAGCTGATGTC
This sequence comes from Saprospiraceae bacterium, assembly GCA_017987975.1. GTDB lineage: Bacteria > Bacteroidota > Bacteroidia > Chitinophagales > Saprospiraceae > JADKBO01. The sequence goes on along the minus strand of JAGNSQ010000014.1, from coordinate 21,438 downwards.
ATATTGGCTGCTATCTCTGTATAACACTGGATCCACGCTTCTTCTGTCGCCTGATCCCACTCAGAGCCAAGAGCCTTGCTCAACATCCATAGCATGGCTTTCCCTACCATATTGTAATGGGCTGGACTGACACCGTACCCAACATGTCTTTTTCCCATTTCAACCAATGCGGAATTGTCGTGGCGATCCAATCTCAAAATGATGGAAGAAAGCATATCGGTTAGTTTAAGGTATTGTTCTTCCATGTCCCGGGGGAAGTAGTGACGCAATTCTGGGTGGTCATTAAACAACTTGCCATAAAAAGTTTCTCCCATCAAAACAGGATCTATGCCCATCATGATCCTCCAGGATTTTTTAACTAGTTTAATTTGGTCGGCCGTCATTCTTTTTTTTGCAAATATGCTGGCTTCATTTGATCATTGCAAATTAACTTTATTGAAGTGTGTAAAAATAGAAATGAAGCGTAATCACTCGGTGCTGGGCAGGAGTAGTGGCCTTTTTGATTTTTTCCTTTCAAATCAATAAATCTACACTTCGAAAGAAAGTTGCGCCCCTTTAACCTGATTCGTAATTGATTCTGTGCCGAATGGTGTCACTTTTGCGTCATCAAATAAAAATTACAACATGAAACATTTTTTCTCCGCCCTACTCATTATTTTAACCATTTATATTGGTCACTCCCAAAGTTTAGCTGAGACCAAATCGATAATTGCCCAACATGTTTATTTAAGAACACCAATGGCTATTTTATTGGATTCCATAGAATTGGACTTGCCATCTGAAGGCACGCTTTGGTCAAAATTTGATGGTTATACCAATGTCAGCTATGGTGATGTAATCACGCTGGCAACCCACCTTACTCCCTATTGGGAGTCGAATGACGGGAATGTGTCAACCTACGCACTGGACTCAACTCATGTTCAAAAAGCCTTCAGCCATTCAAGGACCTGGAAGGTGGAGCCAGGTAAACAAAAAATTTATGCCATGGCACATAATTGGACAGACAGGCTGGGTAACGGATTCGCTGATATTTCAGGTAAGCTGACCGTTATTTTTACACCAGATCAAGATAGTTTAAATGCGCAAAATGGCGTTGGGTTTTATGTTTATCCATTTGACTTTAAAACTCCGGAAAGGGTTGTCAAAAAAATGGATATCCCGACTGGTACAGAGAAATATTTTTGTGTTTCTTATGATGGTTCACATTTTGGTTTGACAGGAGATAGAATAGAATATCAAATAAGCACAGACACCCTTTGGAGGTCAGATTTACCCCACAAAGACCTGGGCTTTACCAGTATTTATAACAGCAGAAATATTTCAATGCAAACATGTTTCGAAAGAGACGAGAATGCAAGACATCTTTACTTGTTGGGAAACAAAACAGCGGGCAATTTGAATACAAAAGAAAACGCAGTTTATAGCAATATTGTCTTCAATGACAGTGCCAATGATATTATCAAGTTTGAATCAGCCGTCAAATCGACGGATACAGTAATTGCTTCTTTTGATTTTGAAGCAGGTGTTAAAGGGAAACTTCTGATCAGAACAACCGGCTCAACCACTGCTGCAGATGACGGGAGTTTTGTTTTAGGCATGACTAATGAAACTTCAGCACAAATACTTGATACCGCCATTGTAATGCAAAGTTATTCCAGTGGTCATGTAAAAGAGTATTTTTCCTTTACCCAACTTGTAAATATAGTGCCCGGGAAGCTGCCTTTTTACTTTCTGGCAAAAAGATTGGGAAGCAATTCAGGCATTTCGCTGGAGGGAGAAATTTATTACCAGTTTTTGCCGGATCCGGTTGTGTCTTCTGAAGATGATGCCTTTATGATTCAGGCAGTTTCTCTTTTTCCAAACCCGGGAAATCAAGTGTTAAATATAAAGGCTGAAAATACTCAATTGATTTCAAAGATGTCTGTTTATATCTTTGATACTAAAGGAAAATTATGGATTGAAGACCATACACATGATGCTGATATCCTACAGGTAAATGTCAGCCAGCTACCTGCAGCTTTGTACCATGTAGTGGTTCAGGTGGATGGCAAATTCAGTGTCCATAATTACATCCATGAATAATAATATGAAGCTGATATCTTTGACTCCGTTGATCATGATCCTGACTTTACTTTGGCAGAAATCCTCCAATAAATATGTTAATAATCGCTCAAATTGTGTCCGCATCGACAGCATTATTTATAATGGAGACAAAGAGCAGATTCAGCGCTTTAGCTACAATTCTTCCGAACAGTTAATTTCGATAATAATGGGCACGGATACCACACGTTTTGTATACCTCGACAAAGCCCTCATTCGAATCAATAGGGGTAGACAACACGATTGGGATGCATGTCAGTATTTTGCATTGGATGCCAAAGGACGAATTAGTCGGGGGATGACCAAAGACAAGGCAGGAGATATGCAAGTGGAATCCGGTTTTGAATATGATGATGAAGGCCGGTTGGCTTATGTTTTTTATGCCGATTATGCCAACCAGACAATGCAACAGTTTAATTATCGATACCCTTCAAGAGATAGATGTCAAATTTTACTTTCTGATGATGTAAATCAAATATCATCTGTTTATTACATTGTATTTGATACCTTATCCGAAAATTGCCTAAACCTGAATATTAATAATATAGGGTACGATTTTTTTCCAGAGGAATATTTGGGCTTGCGGGAGAAATTTCCGGTCCATTCTATTACCCAAATTTCACCATCAGGAGATACCCTGGCACACCTGACTTATAGCGAACTGAGCAAAATAAACGAGGGTCTTTGGCGCCAAAATCAAACGGATGTTCTTAATGATTTCGTCACTGCAATTGATTATTTTACTTTTTTTCTTTAAAATTCAATAGATTTTTCAAATGAGGCAACTTTGTTTTTGGATAAGGTTAATTCGCTACGAATTTAATCGTAGACCTTCAGTGGATAGTTGTAACTAAAAGATTATCAGTGTTTAATAGTGTTAGTCTGGGCTTAATAAGAAACACTTCAACCGCCAAAATCAACACTTTAATTGGAAAATACTACATGTCAAACCTTCTAATTTTAAGCTCTTTTAAATATAAAACATCTTTGTAGAAAAATTTATCAATATATTTGAGATGCAAAGCAAAACAATATCGTTGGCCAACCATTCTATACAGCACGAAGAGACTGTCGAGTGTCCAGCTTGTGGACACAAAGACACAGGTACCTATTGCTCTGCATGTGGTAATTCCCTGCAACAAAAACGAATTTCTTTAAAAAGTCTATTGAGCAGCATCCTGGATTTTTTTTCTGATGTTGAAACCAATTATGTTCATACTTTTAAAGGTCTGCTTTTTAGACCTGCCAATTTTATCAGAAGGTATATTCATGGTGAAAGGAATGAGTCTTATATTCCCTTTAAATATTTTTTTCTCAACCTAAGTATTAACTTTTTTGTATACACCCGATGTGGAATTGCCAACTTAACAGAAAATACCTTGGATGTGGAGGTAGATCAGTTGGTCCAACTTAAAAGTGACATTGTATTCGAAGAATTGATCGATGACTATGGCAGTTTTTTTTCCCTCCTCATCATACCGGTTTATGTGGCATGCAATAGGATTCTATTTCCTGCTTCCAAATACAACCTGGCAGAGTTAGCTACCGCCATTACATTTATGATGGGACAACTGATGTTGCTGGAAGTGGCCATCAATCTTATCAGTGCTGTATTTCCAAGTTTTTATCATTTTTCAAGAATCCTTGTGATGATAGCCGAATTAGGGATTCTCTTTGTTTTGGGTTACAAGCTGATGAAAGACAAGTGGTATCACGCATTGTGGAAGTCAGGTCTGACATTGGCAGTCATTTTTTTGGTAATGCGCATGGTGCTCATGGGTACCCAGGAAATTTTGGTCTTTATGTACGACAATTAAATAAATTAAAACAAAATTAAACATACAACCAATGAAAAAATATTTAATGGCAGGCCTGACCCTGGCGATGATTTCCTGTGTTTCTTCTAAAAGAATGAAGTCAGTTGAAAGTAAGTATAGTTTGCTTGAACACAAGTTGGAATTGGCAAACCAAGCCATTGACTCATGCAAGGTGCAGAATGCTTCTTTGCGCGTCAGCCTTGAATCTTCTAAAGCTGAAACCCAGGTGGCACAACAAAAAATCAATTCGCTTCAAAGTGAACTAACAATGAAAGATGAGCTAATCAAAGCTTCTGAAAATAATACTGCTTTTGTAAAAGAAAGCAATGAAGATCTCAATAAAAGGATTACAGATCTTCACAATTCCAATGCTGTGAATGCGGATATCATTAAAAAAATGTTGGAAGAATTAGAGGTCAAAAATCTGAAGGTACTTAACTTGTCTTTGGCCCTTCAGAAGCAAGATTCTTTGAATATTCACCTGGTTAAGCGGACCAAACAAAATATCAGCGATAAAAAACTCAAAAAATCACTGGAAAAATTGGGCTTTGTATTCTATTAATTGAGGTAGCAATGAAAATCGAAATTTGCAACATTGTTTGGCCAATTTACCTGGCTTATTTTCTTTATCAAAACTATAAATGGTTGATGGCATCCGGCCATCAATTTGGGACCAAGGATGGTGTAAATTCGGCCTCATCTGTAGTTATATTTACTGGATTATTAATCGTAATCTCGTTTTCTTTGTGTCAATTGGGATTTTCATTGGCAGCCGGAGGGGTAATGATGGCTCATTTATTACTCGAAATCATCCACCCTAAGTTGATAGAAAAGTTGATCAAATCCTATTGACATGGGAGATAGTACCATTACATCTGCTAGAAGAGATTGGAAGTCCCGTTTCTTTTGGATACTGTGGTCTATTGAAATGTTGGTGCTGCTGCTTTGGCTTTGGGATGATCTTCAGTTAGAATTTCTATCAGTAAATCCTGTTATCTATCTGGGGCTTTTCTTTTTGCTTCTGGCTTTAGCGATGAAAAAACTGGCAGGAATGGATAAAGTGGCCCTCATTATGGTAAGTATCCCCGGCCTGTTATTGGGCATCATGGCCCTTTTTCTTTTGATTGTGCTGGTGATCAATACCTTTTTCGGACCTATACGCTGGAATTAGATCTAAGCAGAATTCTATGGAATTTGTTTGAGCATAATTTCTTTTTTCCAGACTGTAAGAATAGATGTTATTTTGTCGCGATTATGTGCTCTAATTATAAATTTGGGCAATTTCTCTACCATTGTCATGTTGAAGCGGGTAGTAGTCCTTTCTCTTAAATGCGAACTGACATACGATAGAATTTCATCCAAATGCCGGGCATTAATTACCCAAAAAAGGTCGTTACCAATAGGTGTTTGAAAAAACAAAGTCAATCCGAAAATGGGGTCAGCCTTTCCTTCATGGGTGTAGCTTTTTAATTTTTTATCCCATCTTGTCACTTTGTTTTGAAATTGACAATGAGAACAGTTTACATAGGAATGTGGATTGGGTTTTGGCAATTCAATACGAGGGAGGGCCATTGTATTTCCGCACGACGCACAGTTGGATCTCAAGGCAGGTACGTAAGTGATTCGTTCATCATATCGGATTCTCCACTGACAACTCAGACATTGGGCCACTGCCTTTTTAGCTTCCAAAAATGAAGGTAGACGGATTACTGCCATTTCTTGGCAAGCAGGGCATTTGACAAAATAAGAATCACTAATGTCATAAAATCTTGTTGGCTCAGATATATATCTTTTTTTCATTTGATTTAATCAAAACCTTCTCCGGAAATATAATCAATCTTCCATTTACCTTTTTCATAGGTCATCTCAAAGAATAAGGTCCAATCTGCTTTTACGGAAATCACAGCCAAAGTGGGAGTAATTTCTTCCACCTTGTAGAGTAAAGAATCAGGTTTATCAAAAAACAATTCCGGCTCTTGGGTCAATAACACCAGATCATAGTCAAACCCTTCAGGTGGGCCTTCGGTTTGAGGATTTATTTTCCACCATTCAGCTTTTGAATAAAAATAATCTTGCCATAACTTTTTATAGTTGGAGCTCAAATAACCACTGTCCATCAAGAGATCCAAGTACCTGGCACACGCTGCTGAATCTACTTCGTAGAATCCTTTTTTATTTACAAAACTCAAGCCTGTTTTGTTGACTTCCCAATAATTTTTTTTATACCAAAACAAAAATTGTTGAATGGTTTGAATCGCTTTGGTAGAATCTCTTACTTCAAAATGGTCAAGCCGGCCCTCTGGGATGTAGGAGGAACCGGCTGACAATTGGATTAGGGTTGGGAGTGTAATACATATCCCCCAGAAAATATTTTTTATCATGACTTATTTGATCAATTTAGTAACTACTGCATAAAGCAACAAAAGTATTGCCCAGGTAAGCCAGCAAAGAGCAAGTTGATACAAACCTTCTACAAATCGATTTTGGTGTTCACCGGCTATATAGGCTTTATAAACCTGCCAAACTCCATAAACACTGACTAGGCCCAACCACTGTTTGATGTACATGGGATTGTTATGAGCAGTAATACCAGTTACACCATTTATAACGTAATAGCCGCAAAGCAGAGCTGTAGCAGCTAAAAAACAATAGTAAAAAAGTTTAACGATCATCAACATCTTACTGCCAGTGGAGGGGACCATTAAAAAAGAAAAATCCTACAAAAAGCTCGATCAATACGCACAGCCAGGTTAAGCCCAACAGCCCACATCCCAATAGATATTTTTCTGCTGCCATGGTTTGTGTATAAGTTAAGTACATGCCACCTGCCATCAGAATGCCCCCCAATAAAAGGATAATGACTTCTGATGATTTCCCCACTTGTTGAGTAGATACATAGAGGGCATTGGCACAATTAAACAAACATACCAGGCCACTGAGGCCAAACATAATGTAATAGGTCATTTTGGATAAAAACTCCATAAATGGTTAAATTTTGTTTTGAATTTATAATTTTCAACAAAGATATTGCTGTCAGTAATATGGAATTTCCTTATTTAGGTGAGATGTACTATTTGACGATTGTAGTGTTTATATTCATTGGTAAAGCGTTTTAATTCTATGTTTTGTTTTTTTAAGTTATGAGTCGATTCATCTAATTGTAGTTTTGTCGACATCAGTGGCGTTTTATTTATTTTCAATTGAATTGGGGAATTGAAGTTAAAATTTGCAATTTGTCGGGGCACGGTCATTTGCTTAAGGTAAGTGGTGGGCCTGGTAGCTTTTGTCCTATCTTTCGCCTTGAAATGGAATTTGATGAAATTTTTTATACTTGTTTCTTTTTTAATTTGCGGCGCATTGGAAATGGTCCTCTGCCAGTCGAACGTCAACAACGATAGTGGCCTGGCAGCCGCTGGTTATGATTTGGTCACCTATTTTCAAATAGCTGGACCTCAAAAGGGAAATGATCAATTCGT
>JAGNSQ010000014.1:0-13945 GCA_017987975.1 Saprospiraceae bacterium | reverse complement strand
GCGATAGCCTCACACCTGGGACCCCTGGGCATAGAGGTATTGGGCGATGGAGGCAAAGTGTTTTACCTGGCGGTAATAGTATGGGTGGCATCTTTTATCCTTGCGCTATTGCACAGAGAGGAAATAAAGGCACTGTTGCTGAAATATATGGGTAAAAAGCAATAACGTAAATGAGATTACAATGGCTCAAACCTGGCCTGGAAAAATCGCAGGTATTTGGGTTCATAAACCATTTTCATTCCTTTGATCTTATTTCTACGTTCCCAGACCATGGCTGTTGATTCAGCAATTACTTCCATGTGTGCCTGTGTATACACCCTGCGAGGTATGGTGAATCGCACCAACTCAAGCTTGGGCATGTAATTATCGCCATTGGCCTTTCTTCCCGCCGATACGATGCCTCTTTCCATGGTGCGCACCCCTGATTCGGTGTAGATCTCTGCAGCCAGGGTTTGAGCTGGATACTGATCCTGTGGAATGTGAGGTAAAAATTGTCGGGCATCTACAAATATACCATGTCCTCCAACTGGTTTAACAATGGGAATGCCATAGTCGCTCATCAATTGACCCAAATACAGCACCTGGCCTACCCGTGCATGAATGTGAAGATCGTCTACACTTTCTTTAATGCCTATGGCCATAGCTTCCATGTCTCTTCCGGCCAGACCTCCATAGGTGTGGAGACCTTCGTAAACAACGACCAGGTTGCGGGCTTCTTCAAAGACATCCCATTCATTGGTTGCCATAAAACCTCCGATGTTGACCAAGGCATCTTTTTTGGCACTCATGGTGGCACCGTCTGTTAAATCACAAATAGCCTTTACAATTTGTTGGATGCTCTTGTCCGCATATCCTTTTTCTTTCTGCTGAATAAAATATGCGTTTTCAGCAACCCGGGTCATGTCATGTATAATTCTAATGCCTAGTTTTTTGGTATAAGCCCTGAGTTTTTTAAGGTTTTCCATGCTGATGGGTTGCCCTCCGGCCATATTAACACTGGTAGCAATGCATACATAAGGTATTTTTTTCGCGCCATACTTCTTAACGAGCCCATCCAGTTTATTGAGATCTACATTGCCCTTAAACGGAAATTCACTTTTTGGGTCGTGGGCTTCATCAATGATGATATCTACAAATTTACCACCGGCCAATTCCTGGTGGAGTCGGGTAGTGGTAAAGTACATATTGCCGGGAATGATGTCTCCTTTTTTGATCAAAACCTTGGATAAGATATTTTCAGCACCGCGACCCTGGTGGGTAGGTACAAGGTACTTGTATCCATAAACACTCCTAACAGTTTCCTCGAGGTGGTAGTAATTGCGGCTCCCTGCATATGCCTCATCACCCAGCATCATGCCGGCCCATTGGCGATCACTCATGGCTGAGGTACCACTATCAGTTAATAAATCTATGTAAACATCTTCTGATTTTAATAAAAAGGTATTATAGCCCGCTTCTTTAATGACTTTTTTACGCTGGGCGGCGGTTTTCATGCTAAGTAACTCTACCGATTTTATTCTATAAGGCTCTGCCCAGTTTTTTTTAATGATGGCTTTCATGTATTGATAAATTGAATTTGAATGGTGGCAAAAATATATTTTCATACTTTGATAAACAACAATATAACTAATGGAAATAGGTGATGTTCGTCACTATTATACTTGAAAAATTGTTCACCTTTATTATTAGAATTTCCTTAAAATTTTTAAATAAAGGACAAAAATGTCTTGTATATAAAATAAATGGATAAATTTGTCCATTAAAAAAAGGATAAAACAGTCCATTTTAGTAAGGGTTTGTATAATACTTTAATTTCGTCTATATGAAAACAATCAAATTTGTTGGAATCATTCTTTTGTTGTTGTGCTTTGGTTTAAATGATGCAAATGGACAGAATGATTCTTTGTCGAGCAAATCTATTATAGCTGGGTATCACGTGGGGTATGTTCAATTGATTTTTGCAACTGATGGTACAGAGATTCATTTTTTAGATGAGAGTAAATTTTTTGCGATGGGCTTCCCCATTGGTGTTACTTTTCAGACTGGAAAGAGAATAAAATTTGATTTAGAATTTGTTCCTTTTGTGAATCCTAATCTTGGTTCAGGTAGGCCATATAGCAGCCATTTGTTATTTCATCCGGGTGTCTTGCTGCCTTTGGGCAAGAGTTGGACGATTGGAGCTCGATTGGCATTTGAATTGGGCAATAATCAAATGGGACTTACACCGCTTATCAATAAATCTTTTTCTTTGGGTAAACAAGGGGCTTTTTTTGTTGAATTAGTTGCACCAATGAGGGTGGGACCCTCAAAACATGACTCTTATGTCCAGCTAGGGGGCATTCATTTAGGTTTTGCTTATTAATCTTTAAATAATTTTTTAAAATGAATACGAATTGGATAGTACGAATCAGCCTAGGAATAGCACTGATTGTAAGTTTATTGAATTTTCAATCGTGTAAAACCGATGAAGAAGAAAGTATACTTTCATCGCAAAAAGCGGCTGAATTTAATGCCGAGGTACCTCTTGAGTGGTACAAATTATTAGTTGAAATTGATAGATATGCTCCAAATTATCGGCCACCTGCAGCAGCAAGAATGATGGGTTATGTTGGTTTGGCGGGTTACGAAGCTATAGTTAATGGTATGCCCAATAATAGGTCATTGGAGTTACAATTTCCAGGATTGGAGCTTCCACAAATTGAACAGAAAGAATATTATTGGCCGGCAAGTGCGAATGCTGCTTATGCTAAAATGTTTCAGTATTTTTATCCTCATGTAAGGAACGCTGATTTATCAAAAATATCTACGTTGGAAGTAAAATTTGAAAGAGATTTTTCTGACAAAACTACCTCAGATATTCTTGAACGTTCAGCTGCTTTTGGGGAGGCAATTGCAGATGCTATATATGAATATAGTAAAAGCGATGTATATGGGCATGAAGCCTATAAAGATCCACGTCCGGCGAGTTACTCACCACCTAAAATTGGCTCTAAAGGCGAAAAACTTTGGCAGCCAACGTGGCCTGATTTTACGCCAGCCTTGTTCCCATATTGGGGAAAGGTTAAAACATTTGCTATGAGAACAGGTGACTTAACGGCGAAACCACCAATTGATTATAGTGAAGATCCAAATTCTAGGTTTTTTCAACAAGCAATGGAGACCAAAGTTTGGGTGGACAATGCCATTTTAGAAGACAAATGGATCGCTGAATTTTGGAGTGATGATTTTTATGAAGTAACTTTTGAACCGGCTGCCAGAATGATTTCATTAGCTAACCAAATGGTTGAAACGGACAAGATTTCACTTGATAAAGCTGTTGAAATGTATGCAAAAACGGGTATGGCTATGAGCGACGCAGCTGTTGCAATATGGGGAAACAAATATAAATATAATGTAAGAAGACCCATTGAATATATACGGGAAATTATTGACCCTGAATGGAAGACCATTTTGAATAATCCTTACTCAAATATTACAGGTTTGACACCGGAATTTCCTGCATATCCTTCTGGTCACTCGGGTTTTGGCAGTTCTGCAAGCTTGATATTGACAGATGCGTTTGGCGATAATCGAACTTTTACTGACAATTGCCATCAGGATAGGCACGAATTTATTGGCACCCCAAGAACATTTACGTCATTTATTGAGGCGGGTTTAGAAGATGCTTATAGCAGAATTAGACTTGGTGTACATTACAGAATGGATTGTGATGAGGGTGTAAGGTTGGGGTATTTAGCTGCAACGAGGGTACTAAACCTACCTTGGTACAAATGATGTATTTACATCATTGAACAAACTCCTGCTTTCTTTATAGTCATCTGTTTCAAAATTTTCTAAAATGGAAAACACAAATTCATCAAAAAGCATATCCTATTTTATGGACACCAGAAACTGGTGGGCACCATTGACCTTTATATTAATTATCAGCCTTTTGGGCGTTGGTTTAATTGGTCTGCAGACCTACATCGATGCCCCTCCCATGGCCAGTTTTGTTGATGGCTCCGGTAAAGTCGTTGTTGACAAAGCTGCCATGACGAGGGGTCAGGAGGTTTTTCACAAATATGCCCTCATGGAATATGGTAGTTTTTTCGGCGATGGAGCTCAGCGTGGACCTGATTTTACAGCACAAGCCCTTCATAAAGTGCAGGAAATGATGGTTGATTTTTATGCACGTGAATGGGTAATCAATAAAGGAGAAGCCCCTGATCAATATGCTATTGGTCAGTTGAGAGAACGCGTTAAAGATGAGCTTAAACAAAACCTGTATAAAAAGGATACGGATGTGGTAACATTGAGTGTCGCTCAAGCATTTGCGTTTAAAGGATTACAGGATTTTTACGTCAATAGTTTTAAAGGCCGAAATGATGGTGAGATCCATCTGCCTGCGGATTATATAAAAAATGAAGCGGAAATTCGTGATTTATCAGCATTTTTCTTTTGGGGCGCTTGGGTCTGTGTTACAGAAAGGCCTGGTAGTACTTATAGTTATACCCATAATTGGCCTTTTGATCCTGATGCCGGTAATTCGCCGACATCACCTGTAATATTATGGAGTGTACTTGGCTTGCTCGCTTTTGTGTTAATGTGCGGAATAGTACTTTACTATATTGGACAATACAATCAACTTCCCAATAAATTCTTTAAACCTTCTACCAAGGATTTATTCTCGATGAAAAGGGTAGGCGATTTTACTCCTACTAAAAGTCAAAAGGCTACTTTTAAATATTTTTATGTTGCCATTATATTATTTTTTATTCAAGTATTAAGTGGGTTGGTCACCATCAATGATTTTATTAACTGGTTAGGTTATTTAGGCATAAATATCCAACAGTCTGTGCCTGTTACTTTACCCAGATCTTGGCATTTAATGCTGGCATTGTATTGGATATCTACTTGTTGGATTGCCTCTTCTATATTTATACTTCCCATTCTATCAAAAAAGGAAATTCCAGGACAGAGGTCGCTGATCAACATCCTTTTTGTCTTGTTGTTTTTGTTGGTCGGCGGCTCTTTAACTGGTATGATTTTAGGCCCCTTAGGTTTGATGGGTAAATGGTGGTATTGGTTGGGTCATCAGGGATGGGAATTTGTTGATTTTGGCAAAGGATTTCAGGTTTTATTAATGATCATTTTTGCCTTATGGGTGGTAGTTGTATACAGAGGTATAAAACCTGCCCTGGTTAAAGGTCAAAGCTGGAATTTACCCAATTGGATTTTATATTCTGTAGTTGGTATACCTCTTTTATTTATGAGTGGTTTTGTTGCGAAACCTGAAACTAACTTTGTCATAGCAGATTTTTGGCGTTGGATGGTGATTCATATGTGGGTGGAGGCTTTTTTTGAAGTATTTATTACAGTCATAGTTAGTTACTTAATGGTCTTAATGGGACTGGTAAGTAGACAAGCTGCAATCAGGGTTGTATATTTTGCCACCGTTTTATTTTTAGGTACAGGCCTTTTGGGAATTTCGCATAATTTTTATTGGAATGCAAAACCAGTGGCAACAATGGCCCTTGGCAGTGTCTTTTCGACCCTTCAATTTGTACCACTCATATTGTTGACTGTCGAGGCATGGAGATTTAAAAACATGCCAAAATTTGCTGTTAATGGTGTCGAAAAAAAGGACCTTGGTGATTTTGGTTTTAATGAGGTTTTTCTCTTCCTGGTTGCTGTAAATTTTTGGAATTTTTTTGGTGCAGGAGTACTAGGTATAATTATTAATTTGCCTATCATGAATTACTTTGAACATGGTACTTACCTCACCGTTAATCATGCTCATGCAGCATTAATGGGAGTTTATGGAAATATATCTATTGCAGCACTTGTTTTCGCATCAAAGTTGATGATCAAACCATCGAGGTGGAGCAAAAAATTGGTGCATTTCTCATTTTGGTCCATAAATATAGGTTTAATGTTAATGGTAATTCTTGATCTTTTTCCTGCGGGCTCATTACAATTTAAAGCTGTTGTTGAACGCGGACTATGGTTTGGTAGATCTGCTGAATTTATTGATTATGGAACATTCAAAAATCTAACATGGTTAAGGGGTATAGGAGCCACTGTTTTCTTTGTTGGTGGAGTTACCCCTATTACATGGTTTATTATTTCACGTTGGAATTCAATAAAGTCAAGCACAGCACAAATAGAAGAAATGGATGGTGATCATTCTCCTGTAAACGAAACTGTTGAAGAACAAGCGATTTTTGAAGACGCATAGTTCAATTTCTAACGATTAGAGGGATTGGGTCCAATTCAGGACTCAATCTTTTTTATATTCTCAAGAATGTGGTATCATTTAGGAAGCCTCTCGTTAAATCTTTCAAACTTGTACTGCCAAAAATCTGTAGCAATTTTTCTTTGACTGGCTTGTACTTAGCATGAAAAGGACAGGGCTGTTCATCAGAGCATTCATTCAAACCAATACTGCACCTATTTAATACATCACCATCAAATTCTTCAACAATTGTTGCAATTTTTATTTCTTCTAATCGATCGGATTCAATGTAAAATCCGCCTCCTGGTCCTTTAATAGATTGTAATACTCCAATTTTCACCAGTTTTCGCAATATTTTTGAAGTAAAGGCTTCTGGTGATTCTATTTTTTGAGCAACATCGGAAATTCCTACTCTTAGACCTTTCTGCGACTTAGCTGCTATATAAATGGATGCTCTTATGGCATATTCACAAGCTTTAGAAAACATATTCAATTTTGGAAGCAAATATAAGAATTAAACCTATATATGATAGATTTGATTTTTTATATTGGCTCTTATAGCCCGTAAAATCGACTGTCGAAAATCATCGCTATAAATAATAATTAAATTTGGACGACGCCAAAAAAGTGATTTATATTGCAGAATTATTTAATGTGTTTTCCGGCTCCGGGGAACCTGCTCATTTCTTACTTCATTAAATTCATTGCCATGCTCAGTTTCAAACTGGACGACGACTTTGTCATGTCCTATGCTCAGATCAAACCCGATTTTGGATTCAACGGCCTCGGTCAGCTAACCTATTATCGCACTTATTCCCGACTCAAAGAGGATGGCCGAAATGAGGAGTGGTTTGAAACCGTAAGGCGGGTGGTAGAAGGAGCTTATACCATTCAAAAAGAGCATATTTTATCCAATGAGCTGGGCTGGAATAATAAAAAAGCCCAACGTTCAGCACAGGAGATGTATGACCGAATTTTCACCATGAAATTTTTACCTCCGGGTAGAATGTTGTGGGCTCTGGGTACACCCATCATCCACCAGAAAAAAATTGGACAGGCACTTTTTAATTGTGCCTTTGTTTCAACTGAGGAAATGGAAAAATCTATTTCTGATGCCGTAAAACCCTTTGCCTTTATGATGGACATGAGCATGGTAGGAGTGGGCGTTGGCTTTGATGTTTTAGGTGCGGGTCAGATTGAAATCAATAGGCCAACAGAAGGACTCGAAGAATTGGTTGTGATCCCGGATACCAGAGAAGGATGGGTAGCCAGCCTGGAGAAATTGCTGTTCAGTTATTTTGCCAAAAACTTTGGCATCCAGTCGGGGCCGGTAAAATTTGACTACCATAAGATCAGAAAGGCAGGATTGCCCATCAAGGGCTTTGGAGGCGTTTCATCAGGCCCTCAGCCTTTGCAAGATATGCACGAACGAATCAGTGCTCTGTTGGACAATCTGGATGGAAAAAATCTTTCTATTACAGCCCTTACCGACATCATGAACCTCATTGGAGTATGTGTGGTGGCGGGCAATGTAAGGCGTACGGCACAAATAGCACTGGGTCATGCAGAAAATGCGGAATACAGAAGATTAAAAGATTACACATGGGACAATGCAAGTCAGCAATACGTTGGATCTAATGCCAATCGAGCCATGTGGGGCTGGGCATCCAATAATAGCGTTTTGGTAAATAATGATTCTGAGTTCTCCACACTGGCGGAACAGACTGCCATCAATGGCGAACCTGGCTATATTTTTATGGACAATATTCAGGCATTTTCCAGAATGTGTGATCCCGCTGATTACAAAGATTTAAAAGCCAGAGGTACCAATCCCTGCGGCGAACAAAGCCTGGAATCCTACGAGTTGTGCTGCCTCATTGAAACCTTTCCCAGCAAGGCTGAGTCGCTCGATGATTACATGCGTACCCTGAAATTTGCCTATCTGTTGGGTAAAACGGCCACCCTGGTTAATACTACCTGGCACGAAACCAACAGGGTACAGAAGCGAAACCGAAGAATTGGTACATCTGTAAGTGGGGTTACTAATTTTTTACACCACCACTCCCTCAATACCTTTAAAGTTTGGCTCGAGTCCGGCTATAAAGAAATTCAACGCTGGGATGGCATCTATTCATCATGGCTCTGTGTGCCTAAAAGCATTAAGACCACCAGTGTCAAGCCCAGCGGCACAGTAAGCCTCCTCGCAGGCGTCAATCCCGGCTGTCATTTTCCTGAAAATAATTATTACACCCGCCGTGTTCGCATTGCCAAAACAAGCCACCTTGTGCCAATTCTTGAAAAGGCTGGTCTAAACATTGAAGACGATGTGGTAGATGCCTCCTCCAAAGTAGTGTCTTTTCCGGTCCACACAGAGGGTCGCAACCTATCAGATGTAAGCATCTGGGAACAAACTGCCCTGGCGGTCTTCCTTCAAAAATACTGGTCAGACAACCAGGTCTCCTGCACGGTCACCTTCCGCCCCCACGAAGCCAAGGAGATATCAACTATTCTCGATTATTATCGATACGACTTAAAATCCATCAGCTTCCTACCCAAATTGGAAGCAGGAATTTATGCACAAATGCCCTATGAAGCAATCTCCCGCGAAAAATACCTGGAGATGAAGGCCAATTTAAAAACCATTGATTTTTCTGCTTATGATGAAGATGCCGTTGCTGAAAAGTTTTGTTCGAATGACAGCTGTGTAATTTAGCGGAATAACGGAGCAACCGAGTATCCGGGAACCGAGCACCTGTCCCTCTACCGGGATTCTGGTGTAGAGATTCAGGACTTATCCCAATAATGGCGAAGTCATTGTAGGGAACCGCTCCCCAATAACCCCACTTATAACTGTATAACTCCAGGCAGCGTTTTGATTGATTTCGAGGTTATAGAATGATAAACCACATCAGCGTGAAAAACCCCCTCATCTTACTGTTATTTATCAATCTTAGTTTACAGGCCCAGGATCTGGTGCTGAACCAGTTTTCTCAAAATCCGTTGATATTGGGCCCCCAAATGGGAGCCAGTGTTAAAAACCAGATAAATGTAGGGAGTCATCTATGGGGAACAGAAAACGATAGGACCCTTTATCAAAACTATTTTATTGGGTTCAATAAAGAGTTGATCAATCTAAAAAATCAAAGTTTGGCCATTCAGCCTATGGTAAGCATGGATAGAGCCGGAGAGTCAAAATTTGGAACTAAGTCTTTTGGCTTAGGATTGTCAGCCGGTTTTTTGGTACATAAAAGTGAGAAGTTGACCCATCATTTGGGGGCAGGCATCCAATTGGCATATGCTGTAAGAAGCATTGATGAATCAGACCTCAGATGGCCCTCCCAAATAGGACCCGGCGGCTTTGATCCCGGTAAACCCGGTATATCAGTAGCTGATTTTTCATTTTTGGATCTTACGGCAGGTGTAAACTACAAACTGGAATGGAATGCACAAGCAATGATGGTTGGGTATCGATTGGGTCATGCCACCAGGCCCAGGATCTCATTCGCGAGTGCTACCGGATCTTATCGTTTGGACTACTCGCATACTGTTTATGTCATTTCTAAAATCAAGTTAATTGAAAAGATAGGCATCAGACCCAAAGCACTCTACTACCAGACAGGATCACAAAATACATGGAATGCAGGCCTTGATCTAGCTGTTCCAATTGGAAAGGGCATTACTATGTTTGCCGGAGGTGGCAAAATGAAAAACGGCCTTTTTCTCAATGGAGGTATGGAGTTGGGTAAATGGCAATGGCTCATCATGAGAGAACGATATGATGGCGACCTCTACAATGGCTGGGAGTTTGGTCTGAATTTCAGAATTTAAAAATCTGTCTAAAGTTAGTAGTTACGCACCTAATTTATTGTGGTTTAGTTGCAGTGCGAATGACTAAACGACGTAAGAATGATACTTAAATTATAGATAATTAACAGATTATCACAAGGCTATCTCTTTACTTTTGGAATACAAATTGATGTGAGAATTTATAAATTATTACTAAATACTTAGTATCATTAGCCAACATAACATTGCTAATTAGGGCTGCAATCTCTACAAAACCTAACATATTTCTCTATTATCGGAATAATTTAGAATCAAATTAGATGATTTTCGTCACTTTTTAATGTTTTCTGAGAAAAAACTTGCTATTGAAATAAATCTGGGTTATATTTGTGAGTGAATATTAACTAACATTAGATAATGCAAAAGATGAATGGCAAAAACAACATCGCAATTGGCTTCCTGACAATGGGGCTTTTTATGGCTTACGGCTTTCTATTAATCTACCTGCGAGACTTCGCTCCAGGTAAAGAAGAATGGGTAAACTCATACAGCATAGGAAAGCATTTTGAAAGCAGACTTGCTCACGTTCACGGGAACTTGTTCGCCTTTCTAAACATCCTAATTGGTTATCTGCTCCTACATTTCAGAGACAAATTACAAAACGTGAAAACCATTTCTTGGTTGGCTCTTACTGGTTTACTAATGCCAATTGGAATATTAACAGAGGTCTATTTTGGAGTGCCTCCTGTTTTAGTATTAATTGGTGCAATTGCTATGACAGCTTCTGTAATTTGGTTAGGAGTTGCGTTTTTAAAAATGAAATCTATCACTCAATAATTAATAAACTTGAAATACATAAAATGAAAAATTTAAATTCAATTGGTTTAGACCACGACAAAGCCGAAGAATTGGCAAATAAATTAAACGAGTTACTCGCAAACTATTCAATTTTTTATCAAAACACAAGAGGCTTTCACTGGAACATTAAAGGTGAAAAGTTTTTTGAACTGCATTTGAAATTTGAAGAACTCTACAATGATTTGTTGCTAAAAATTGATGAAGTAGCAGAACGCATATTAACATTGGGACATACACCCGAGCATAGCTATTCTCAATACGCTAAAACATCAACCATAAAAGAAAGCCAGAAAATTTCTGATGGTTTGATTGCAGTTGAACAAATTCTTGAAGGATTTAAAACAGTAATCGTTATGCAAAGAGAAATTCTGGCATTAGCTTCTGATGCAAATGATGAAGGAACAAATGCTTTAATGAGCGATTACATCCGCTTTCAGGAAAAACAAGTATGGATGTATTCATCTTTTTTAACAAATAGTAAATAATAAGACAATGGAAACAAATAACAAAAACTTAGA
The DNA here is from genome assembly GCA_017987975.1 of Saprospiraceae bacterium. GTDB lineage: Bacteria > Bacteroidota > Bacteroidia > Chitinophagales > Saprospiraceae > JADKBO01. The sequence goes on along the minus strand of JAGNSQ010000014.1, from coordinate 2,569 downwards.
AACCTTAATTAAGTTGAGACATTTATCAGAAGGTTTAAATTCCAATTGGGAAGCGTTAAACACGGCAAAAGTTAAAGTAGCTCATTTGCTAGATGAGGCAAACAACATTGTAAAAATGTTTGGAAGTGATTTAGGTAAAAGCAAATTTCAGGAAGATGTAAATTTAATTGCTTCTTTGAAAGATAAAATTGAATCTCAATTAGCCTATTTTAAAAATAAGATTGAAAGCCAATCTAGTAGTGATAGTTCGGAGATTTATAAAGATTTTCTGTCCAATACGGAATCCGTTTCTTCTATATTTACAAAAATTGGCAAATATCCTGATGACTACTTTTCAGGGATGAACAGTGCGGATTGGTTTGGAGTTTGGGCTGTTATTCAGTCTAATATCTATACTGTTCAGGGCATCGGTCATTCTGCATTTGTTCAACTACAGATGTTTGAAATTTTTAGTAAACAAGAGATTGACGACCTTACAAAAGAGATTATAAAATACATTCCAAAATCTTACCATATTGAAGATGCTATTCAATACAAACAAGAGTATATGACAGCTTTAGCTCAAATGGAAGAAGAAGCGAATAAAAAAGATAATCTTTGGGATCGTTTTTTAAATTTACTAGCGGGAAATATCCCATTCAAGCAGACTCCGCAGGAACGTGTTATGATGATGCGATGGGTAAATGGTGAGAAAGGCGAACTTTAAAAAGCGAAAAAATGACAACAGAAACAATTTCTGACAGACAACTTGAAATTATTGAAGCAGCGGGTAAAATATTGACTGATGCGGGTGTAAGCGGATTAACAATTAAGAACTTGGCTAAAGAAATGAAATTTTCTGAAAGTGCCATTTACAGACACTTTACAAGCAAGGAAGAAATCATAATTGCCTTACTTGAGTATCTTGCACAAAGTATGGATGAACGCTATACTAATGCGATTAAAAGTGAACAATCGCCCGAAGAAAAATTTACAACGCTGTTTCAAAACCAATTTTCGTTCTTTAAAAAGCATCCGCATTTTGTAGTGGCAGTATTCTCTGACGGATTGATGGAAGAAAGTGAACGTATCAATGAAACCATTTTAAAAATTATGCAGGTTAAAATGAAGCACTTGATACCTATCATAATGGAAGGTCAACAAAAAAACATTTTCACTAATTCCATTACTTCTGATGAGTTAATTCATATCGTGATGGGAACTTTCCGATTGCAAATGTACAAATGGAGAGTAGCTAACTTTCAATTTGACATCATCCGAAATGGAGACAATATGATACAGGCAGTATTAACACTTATAAAATCCAAATGAATAAGTATATTCTCTATACATCAGCAGTAATTCTAACAGCCTTTGGCTTGCTTACTTTATTCCTAAGCACTTCCGTAATATTTGATTTGTTTGGCATTAGAGCCAAAGAAGGCAATTATGTTTTGTTTGTGGTTTGGTCAAATTTTATCAGTAGCATTCTATACCTTTTTGCTGCTTATGGGTTTGCTAAAAGCAAAAAATGGACAGCTACTCTATTAGGAATTTCAACAATTATATTGCTAGCTGCATTTATCGGACTTAAAATTCACGCTAATTCGGGTGGTATCTATGAAACAAAAACCATCGGTGCAATGATTTTCAGAATTGCGGTAACGCTTGTATTTGCAATCATTGCATTTTTCACTATCAATAAACAATTAAATAAAAATCATAATGAATAAATTAATCTTAACATTTGCCGTAGGTAGCTTATTGCTATACAGTTGTGGCAATTCCACAAACGAGAAATTAAATAATCAAACAGAAGTTGCCGAACATAATGATCATCATCACGATGATGAAAGTGAAGCCATCGAACTTAACAATGGTGAAAAATGGCAAGTGGATGCCAATATGATAACTCATATCCGTAATATGGAAAATGATGTTGTTTCCTTTGCTAAAGTCGAGCAAAAAGATTACAAATCATTATCTGAAAAACTACAATCAAACATTGATTTACTTACTTCAAACTGCACAATGAAAGGCAAAGCCCACGATGAATTGCACAAGTGGCTGTTGCCATACATTGATTTGGTAAAAGAACTTTCAGAAGCTAAAGATGAAACCGAAGCATCAAAGCATTTTGAAAATATTCAAATTTCATTCACAACATTTAATCAATACTTCCAATGAACATAAAAGAATTACATACACAAGAAAAACCAGTTTCAGCAACTTCTCTTTTCAAAAGTGAACTGGGTAACGCAACAGCTATTCAAATATTAAAAAGCGAAAAGTTAAAAGAGCATATTACCAAAACACCAGCACTTTTGATTTGCGTGGAAGGAGAAGTGATTTTTGAAAATGAAAAAGGAATAAAAGAAACACTATTATCGGGTGACTTTGTAAACATTGAACCAATGGTAAAACATTGGGTTGTAGGAACAATTGAAAGTCAATTAATACTCATTAAGTAAAAAAATTTGACCAATGAAGTTAGCGAATATTCACAAACATTATGTTGCTCTATTATTGATAATAGGAGGCTTTCAATCTGCACAAGCACAAACTTGGACTTTGCAACAATGTATTGACA
>JAGNSQ010000108.1 GCA_017987975.1 Saprospiraceae bacterium | reverse complement strand
ATCGTGTTCTTCAAATTGATAAATGCATTCATGGTCAAAGACCAAAACAGAAGTGTCCAATATAAAGATCTTTCTCATTTGATAAATTTTGTTAGCCAAATTTACCTTTTAGTTAACATATTAGCGAAAAACGTAATATTAAATAATGGGTCTTTAATGTAAATAAAAAGGGGCGCTAATCTAAATTAACGCCCCCCAATTTATGAGGATAAACTTTTCGGGTTTATTTGAGGTACCACATCAACGTATTGATGTCATCTCCACCTTGTCGGCTTACAGCTTCTGATCTGTTAGAGCCATTTAATGCTTGTTCAATGATGGGATAGATGAATCTAACAGGTATTTTGCCTCCGTTTTGATTGGAAACGGCCGGAGTCAAGGCAGGTATTCGGGTTCTTCTCCAATCGTACCAGGCCTCCATTCCCTGATAGAAAAATGAAATCCATTTTTGAAAGCCAATTTTTTTCTGATCTTCCACAGCATTTCCAGTAAGTGATACCTGTGGAAGTGCGAGATAGTTTTGGCTAACTGATAAGCCATAGAGTTGAAAAGATGAGGTAATTCCTGCATTGTAGAATGTTGCTGCATCACCTGAAATCCATGATTTGGATGCTGCTTCGGCAAGAAGAAATTGCAACTCTGCGTAAGTCATTACTACTCCCATGGCTATACTAAGCCCTTTAGGTGTAATAGCATCTTCATAGTAGAGAGCACCAATTCTAGAGTGATTTTGCTGTCCACCTGCATAGGTTTGGGCAGTAACATCATCCAAACCGTTGGGTATACCTATAAATTCAGGATTGGCAGTAGATTCTGTGGCAGGTGTGGCTCTGAAAAATATTGTCAGTCTTGGGTCACCTAAAGTTTTTAGAGTGTCTAACAAGGTTTTACTCGCCCTGAATTCATTGAATGATCCGCTTCTGGTTGAGTACAATGGAAATTGATCCGGTGAAGCTGATTTATAGATATAAACTGCATTGTCACTATTGGACTCGAAGATTGGATTATTTGTTGGATTAGACAGGATATTTGCCAGTTCTGCCGAGGGAGATTTTTTTGAAGAAATCCTTATCAAATATCTAACTCTAAGGGAATTGGCCAACTTCCTCCATTTGGTGAGATCTCCTCCATAAAATAGGTCGCCCCCAACTTTACCGGAAGCAACAGCCAATAATTCGTTGGCTGTTTTAAGTTCATTTAAGATACCTGCATAAATGTCTTCCTGGCTATCGTATTTTGTATAAAAGATGCCTTCCTTTGCTTTGATTGCCTCTGAATAAGGTATGTCACCGTAAGTATCTGTCAACAATGAAAACATCCAGGCCCTCATGATGATACCAACAGCCTGAGTTCCTTTGTCATTGGCAGATTCCCCCAATTCTATGATCTTATTTACATCCTTCATTTTACCGTAGCATGTATTCCAAATACCATTGATTTCTCCCCAAAGATATCGGTCTTCATTTACAAATTGATTTTTAGCCGTATGCTGGATAACAATGTTGCCGATGCCCCAGGTTTCACCAAGCAGGGTACCCATTACATCTCTTTGTACATCCGGAAGCAATAATTGGGATGTTACTTCTTCTGGTCCATTTGGATTTTTGTTGATCTCTTCGAAGTCTTTTGTACAAGACAAGAATGAGAAGGCGAAAATTAAAAATATATAAATTGTTAACTGTTTCATTTTAATAAATTTTAGGATTAAAATTTCAAGCCAAGGTTGATGCCAAAACTTCTTGTGGAAGGTATGGCTACCGCTTCAACGCCTGGAATAATTGTGCCACCTGAAGTTGCACTTGTTTCTGGGTCAACATGGGGAACTTTAGACCACAACATCAGATTTCTACCCACCAGCGATATGTTGACATCTTTGATTTTAAATTTAGATGTAAGCTTGTTTGGCAATGTATATGAAAACTGAACCTCTCTTAACTTAGTGAATGTGGCGTCGTACATCATAGGTTCTATCAATCTCCTTCCTAATGTAATGGAAGTGTGCCATTCTCTGGCAGATAGTTTGGTAGTGTTATCGCTGAAGGTTCCATCGGTATTTTGTACAACACCATCACCTATCACTCCATTGCCCTCTTTAGTAAGATCATACCCATCAGCTCTTCCTTCAAGTGTTTCTACTATGATACCACCTTCTCTACCCACGGTCTGGGTATGGGAATAAATTTTACCCCCTTGTCTGTGATCAAACAACACACTTAGAGAAAGTCCTTTGTAACTAAAGGTATTCCTCAATCCTGCTAACCAGTCGGGATTGTAATTTCCTAACTTTATTCTTTCTGTTGTAGCAAGAGGTTTTCCATTAGAGGAATAGACAATTTCACCCACATGTTCGCCGGTTTTGTCATAGTATTTGCTGGCTGGGTCTGCCGATACCCTAACGAATCCAATACCATACATGTCTCCCATTCTTTCTCCTACCCTGGCCTCAACCGTTACATATTGGGATGCCATTACATAACTGTTGATCTCTTGACCAGATTGTGGATCTGTGTATAGTTCTTTAACTGTACTCCTGTTAGCTGACCAGTTTACATCCATGTCCCATGTAAGTCCTTTTGCATTTTTTACTGGGGTAAGATGTAAAACTGCTTCAAATCCATTGTTTTGAATCAAGCCTGCATTGATGATTCGGGTAGAATATCCTGTCGTATTACTCAATTGTATAGGCAGAATCTGGTTTTCACTATTGGTATTGTAATAAGTCAAATCCAAACCTACTCTATTTAATAAAAATTTCAATTCAGTTCCTACTTCAAATGAAGTGCTTATTTCCGGTTTCAATTCTGCATTGGGAAGGGCTCCTGATTCTTCGTAACTAGGATTGCCATTTGCCGGAGTTTGTGAAGCATACGTAGCACGTAGTTGATAAGGATTGGTATCATTACCCACCTGAGCCAAACCAACTCTTAGTTTTCCGTACGATAAGGCATCTGAGTTTAGTTTTAAAAGATCTGTAAAAACAAGGCCTGAACTGGCAGAATAATACAAGTAGCTGTTGTTTCCTTTTGGCAATGAGCTGGACCAGTCATTTCTAACTGATACATCCAGGAAGAGGTAGTCATTATAACTGAAGTTTCCAAAACCATACAATGAATTGATTCTCTTTTTAGAGCTGAATGTATAATATTGTAATGCCACTCTTGAGTTATTAAGTGAATAGATGCCTGGCACCGCTAATTCGGGTGCGCTGATGTCTGACAACTTGTAACGTTGATCTAATCTGTTTCCTCCTAAAGAAAGCGTGTATTTAAAAGCGCCGTTGACCGCAGGATTGTAGGTCAAAAGAAAGTCTGAATTGCGTTCTTCTGAAAATATCTTTTCTTCCCTGTAGCTACCTAATTTAAATCGCTGTGTGCTATAAGCCCTTCGTCTGTCTCTGAATTCGTTGTTCACATCCAATCCGCTTCTCATCATTAATGAAAGGGAAGGAGCAATTTGATAATTGACAGAAACATTACCAAAAATTCTGTTTAAATCCTGTCCATTGGTATTTTCATATAGGTTGAAATAAGGATTATCATGGTAGTTGTAATTGAAGTTAAATTGATTCAAGCCTTCTCTGCCTTTCTGCCAGTAATCTTTCATCGATGCAAGATTTGTATTTCGTGGTAACCAGCAATTGATAAGGTACATAATATTTTCAGTTCCATAACTGAGGTTGGGTCGGTTATTACTCTTATTGGTCATGTAATTGGCATTGACCCTTGCCTTGAGTTTATCTGAAAATGTATAGCCTCCATTTAATGAGGTGGTATATCTGTTGAGATCAGTATTGGGAACAATACCAGTTTGGTTCAAAGCTGTAAAAGAGGCCCTGAAATCAGATTTGTCGTTGCTGCCAGATAAGGCAATGTTATTGCTGTAAGTCACTCCCGTTTCAAAAAAGTCTTTGATGTTATTGGGCAGGGCAGTAAACGCAGTTGGAGTAATGGTACCCCTTGCTTCCAGTTGATCAGCAAGAGCAACAGGACCTATCTGGGTATATAGATTCCCTACATCTCCGGCTCTTAGACCATTGGAAGTTGGTGAATCAAATTGGGCAAGCAATTGACCGTTCATAGCAGGGCCCCAGCTTTCGTCAACGCCATCTCTAAGTCCACCTCCATTTCCATCAACAAAGTTGAATTCACCATTCAATCCTTGTCCATACACATTCTGATATTCTGGCAATTTAAGGACATTTTCGAAGGTGGTGGTGGAGTTAATCGAAACACCAATACCTTTGTTGGCGCTTCCTGTTTTAGTTTTAATTACAATGGCACCATTGGCAGCTCTTGATCCGTACAAAGCCGTTGCATTGGCGCCTTTTAGGATAGTCATAGACTCCACATCGTCAGGATTGACAAATCCAGCTCCATTGCCATAATCTACCTCTTGAAAACTTCTGCCGGATGAGCCTGAAAAACCATTACTAATGGGCACGCCATCCACTACAAAAAGGGGCTGGTTGTTGTTGATGTTGAGGGATCTTTCACCTCGGATGCTAATCCTACTGGAACTACCAATACCACTTGGATTTCCCACCACCGTTACACCAGCAACTTTTCCAGCCAGTGAATTTAAGAGGTTGGTTTCTCTCGCTTTGACGATATCATCACCTTTTACTTCCTGAACAGCATAGCCCAGTGCTTTCTTTTCTCGTTTGATGCCTAAAGCAGTAACTGTTACTTCGCTCAAGCCAATGGCATCTTCTTCTAATACGATTTTAACAGCACTTCCTGGGTTCGCAATTAATTCCTGGGTGCGGTATCCTACATAACTTATTATTAGTGTAGTACCGCTATTTTTCACTGACAATTCAAAATTTCCATCTAAATCGGTAATGGTTCCGTTACTTGATTGTTTTTCCATGATGGAGGCTCCAACCAAAGGTTGCATATCTACGGATACAACCTGACCTTTGATCATCATCTGACCAAAGGAAGGGAAATACATTCCCAACATAAATAGCAATGCTGCTATTTTCGGTATTTGTAAATTTTTAAACATGATGTGTTGATTTTAGTTATTTTACACAAAGCAACACATCACTGATTAATACAAATTAAGCTTAAAGTTATTATAACCTGAAGACTTTTTTGTTTTAGGCCTGTAGGTTTAAGTCCACGTTATGTTTGAGTCAAATCTTTTATTTGACCTTTAAATAATAATTGTAATTATGGTTTGAAAAACAAGGGTACAGGCGTTCCGACTTCATCTTTATTTTCATATTTATAACCCAACCACTTGGCAACAGTAGCTGCAACCTGGTTTTGCCAAATTTGTCCTTTGTTTTTTACTTCCCCCAGGGCTGGGGTATCTGGACCCAGAGCCACCATCCAAATGGCATTAGAGCCTTTTATAACTTTTCCGTGCGATGTCCATTCTTTTTTGGGATTGTCTCCCCTGCCATGATCTGTGGTAATGATAAATGTGGTTTTGCCCTTATAAAACTCATCAGACTGGCAGTGCTGCCATAAATCCTGTATCAAATGATCTGTATTTCTTGCAGCCTTTAGGTAATGATCGTATCTGCTATCATGGGCAAAATCATCGGTCTCACCATAGGAAATAAATACCACCCTTGGTTTATACTGATGAATGTACTCTTTTGCATAGTGATGGGTAAAGCCATCCAATCTTACCCCATTCCATGGTGAAGGTATTTGGTCTTGTAACTCATTTAAAAACAATTCTCTTTCATTTAAATTGCCGTGTTCAGCCTTCCTGAATCCTGCATTGACCGGAATCTTACTTCTCTCTTCGTTGATGATATAAGGAAATACATCCCACGAACCAAAAGCGGCCACTTTTCCTTTAAGCCCTTCCTTTTGATTTAACCATTCCAGGATGGTTATATTGGGATTATTTTTTTTATCGTTGGAATTAATATTGGGGTCTGAATAACCCACCAATATTTCATTGTATCCGGGATAGGAGAACCACATCATATTGGTAACATTTACCTTGTTGTCATAATGTCTATTGCCCAATATGACACCATTGGTAGCCACATAATTCCACATCCAAGGCATGAGAGTCTTCCTTCTGGTTTCAGCATCACCTTTCCAAAATTCTTTTTTTAGCATGGCTGTATCTTTCACAAATCGGGTATCGGTAATTAGGCTATCATCGGCACCGCCAAATAGTTCCTCCCATCTCAATCCATCCAGGGTTATGATAAATACGTTCTCAGTTTTTTGACCGTATACAAAATCTGAACTAAATAAGATGAATAGGAGGGTTATTCTTACAATAATTTTCATTTTTTATTTTTGAATGTTAATTGAATCTAAAAGATTATGGTTTAAATCAAACGTCTTTATACAGACTTCTTGTTCAGTTAATTTAAAGTCCAGGAAATGGTGCTTTTTAACCACTTTTTCCATGCTGTGGGTAATGTCATTTTCATTTGGTTCCAGTCCCCCTCCTGCACCACCGGAAATCAGGAAAGTAGTAGTTTGTGATCCATATTGTTTGTGTACTCTTTCGTAATCGTGTATGTGACCACTTAATACAAAATCTATTTTATTTTTTTCAGCATAGGCTGAAAAAAAGTCTCTTAAGAATTGATCACCCTTATAACCAGGCCACCCACAACCAAAGGCTACCTGATGGCATAAAACAAATCTCCACCTTGCCTTTTTCCAGGCCTTGGATTCCATGACATTTACTGCCCATTTTTCCTGTGACTTGTCTATAGAAAGTGGAAAATTTTTATTAGGGTCCAGCACCAGAAAAGCAGCTATGTCATTGCTGAACGTAAAATAGCTATTTTGTTGCTTGTGGTAATTTTGAAATTCCATAAAATGTTGGGCGTACAATTCATCATAGTTTCCATCGTAGTCATGATTACCGGGGACTAAAAAAATCTGTTGCACTTTTGATAATGGTTGCAAAGCAGCACCCAATTTTTGCCATTGAGATGCATCGCATCCGTTGGAAGTCAGATCACCTAATCCAATGGTGAAATCATATTTGGGTTGCCTAAGTAATTGCGTTAACAACATAAATGTATCCCATCCCCCCTGGCTATCTCCCCAGGCTGAAAAGTTGATTTCTTTTTTACGCTGAGTTTTTAAGATGGAAGAATTGGTCTTTTGGGCAAGTGTTCCAAATGCTTTTAAATCAAAGTTACCTGATTGTTTTTCTAATATATTAAGGTAACTGGCAGGATGGCCTTCTATTTTTTTGAGCCCTCCATTAACCGCATTGTTCAGCACTCTGATGATTACTTTTCTGGGATCTTTTTTGCCTTTAATGTAAAAATAATCGCACCACAGATTATTTATTCTTTCTCCATTAACCCACAACTGGGCTCCATCATCTGCCTTGATCCGCCAGATGGTGTCATGTGGTATAATCATATTTTGCCCATACCAAAATGCAGTATTTTCTTTATTCAAGGTGTGGGGTAGTGCAATCAGTTCTTTTGAAGAAAATATATCAATAGGAGGAAGTGCATTTTTAAGTTCATTGGGTAGTCCAACTAAAAAGTACCATCTGTCTTTTTCATTATTTCGGGGATAGGGTTCTTTGTATACACTTCTTAGGGCAATCAATATAACAACCATTAGTAGGATATTAAAGTACACCCGCACATTAGAAAAGATAACTTGGCTCCACTTCATATTCCAAAAATACGGGGAGATCAGGTATTATTACCGGATCAAAGGTTAAGGCTTATTTAATTTATTGGTTCTCGCTTAACGCTAATTTAACCGATTGTCTATTTATTGGCCAGCTGTCCGCATGCCGCATCTATGTCTTTACCCCTGCTCCTGCGTACGGTGATCATGTTGCCAGCTTCTCTCACTATTCTGGCAAATTGATCAACCGTGTCTCCATCCGATTTTTCAAAACCACCTTCTTCTATGGAGTTGTATTCAATGACGTTGATCCGTACCGGAAATCGATGACATAGTTTATTGAGTTTGTGGGCATCCTGTGGAGAATCATTAAACCCTTTGAGAGCTATATATTCATAGCTGATGCGGTTTCGGGTCTTTCTATAAAAATAATCAATGGCATCCATCAATGACTTGAGGTCGTTTTGCTCGTTGATGGGCATGATTTCATTTCTTTTCTGATCATCTGCAGCATGCAGTGATAAGGCAAGATTAAATTTTACATCATCATCTGCCAATTTTTTGATCATCTTTGCGATGCCGGCTGTACTTACTGTGATCCTTTTAGGCGACATGCCCAACCCATCGGGTGATGAGATCATGTCGATGCTTTTCAACACGTTGTTGTAAGCCAAAAGAGGTTCACCCATGCCCATATAAACTATATTGGTAATTCTACTCCCAAACTGTTGTTCACAAAGTTTATTGATCAAAATTACCTGATCTACAATTTCGGCAGGCTCCAGGTTGCGCACCCTTTTCATTTTACCTGTGGCACAAAAGCTACAGGTAAGAGAACAACCCACCTGACAAGAAACACAAACCGTAAAACGATTGTCTTCAGGAACAGGAATCAGCACAGTTTCTATCTTGCTGCCGTCTCTTAGCGAAAACCGGGCTTTGATGGTGCCATCATCGCTGTATTGCACCACATCAGCCTGCATGGATACCATGTAAAAAGAGGTTTCAAGTTGATTTCGGAAACTGAGAGGAAGATTACTCATTTCCTCAAATGAAATGGCTTGCTTTTTCCAGACCCAATCCCAAAGCTGATCAGCCCGGTACTTTGGCTGTCCGATTTCTTTGACAAATTGGGTCAGTTCGACCTTAGAAAAGTTTTTAATATCAACTTGCATAAGAGGCAAAATTACAATTTCCATGCCGCTGTTTGGCCTTTTTACAGAAAATGTAGCATTGATTAGGCTTGTATATAGTGAAGTAATAATGTGTAAATTCTAAATATACAGTTGTTTATAAATTTTTCAGGCCAATGTAAATCTAATGTTAATTAACCGGATATGTAATTAACCATAGCTTAATTTTCCCTTTACACGGGCTTAATAGTGTACAGATACCTTTGCATTAAAATTAAGATACAGTATGAAACAAATTCTTTGGATGAAATCCATCATCCTCCTTTTCGGAAGTTTAATGTTGATTACCGGTTGTGCAGACAGCGAACCTTGTGATGGCAACTGTCCAACAGGCTTCGTTTGTGAAAATGACAAATGTGTGGTCGACCCCAATTTTAATCCATGTGCCGGTGTAGTTTGCGGACCCGATGAACAGTGTGTAAACGGAAATTGTGAAGATATCATTTTTGGAGAAAACGTTGTAACCGGGGAAATTTCAACCAATACAACTTGGACTGCTGATAAAATTCACATATTGGCAGCAAAAGTATATGTAAAAGAAGGAGTAACTCTTACTATCGAACCGGGAACAGTGATCAAAGGAAGAGAAGGCATAGGCTCATTGGCCACAGCCCTGATCATTTCCAGAGGGGCAAAGATCATAGCAGAAGGAACGTCTGAAAAACCCATCATTTTTACTTCTACACTTGACAATGTAAGACCGGGCCAAAAGGCAGGTAATTCTTTGACGGAATACGATTTTGGCAAATGGGGAGGTGTTGTGGTTTTAGGAAAAGCACCTATTTCAGCTACTAATGGGGATACCGAAACACAGATTGAAGGTATACCTGGTGACCTTACTTATGGTAAATATGGTGGTGCAGATCCTACCGATAACTCAGGTATTTTAAAATATGTTTCTATCCGTCATGGAGGTGCACTTATTGGCGATGGTAATGAAATTAACGGACTTACCCTTGGGGGAGTTGGTACTGGAACCCTTGTAGAAAATATCGAAATAATTGCTAACCTCGATGATGGACTTGAAATTTTTGGAGGTACAGTTAATGTAAAAAATCTTGCTGTTGGTTTTATAGGGGATGATGCCCTCGATGTAGACCAAAATTATTCTGGAACGGTAGATAATTTTTACATTATCCATGGCAGCGACAATACAGATGAAGCTTTAGAATTAGACGGACCCGAAGGGTCAACCTACAAAGACGGCCTCTTTACCATTAAAAATGGCACAGCAATAGCAGTGGATCAAATTCTTACCTCTGCTGCGGATCTGAAGGCAAAATGCCAGGGCAATCTGGAGAATATCAGCTTTGTGGGATATAAAAAAGGAAAGCACTTAGCAGTAAGAGCAGCATTCAATGCAGCCTCTGGTTGTGCAGAAAAAGCAGATGCATTTACTTATTTGAGAGATGGAAGATTGGTGATAAAAAACTGCCAAATAGTGGATACCCAAATTGCAGCATCAGATGCTACCCGGGTGTATACAGACAGTGGTGCCAGTGATGCAGCTGCTCAAAAAGAATGCCTCAACAGTGTTTCTGCAGCCTACGAAGAATTGGTAGATGGTTTATTTGGAACCAATGGTAACAAAGTGACGACAACGCCAACCGTTGGTGCTAACAAAGCTGCATTTAACAACTGGACCTATCTTTCAACAAAAAATAAATTACAATAATCAAATCATAAAAAGAAGGAACTCACTTCCCAATCAGGGTTCCTTCTTTTTTCTAAATCAAAATCATGAATACTTTAATCAAAATTTTTACATTCCTTATTTTTTGCCTTTCCCTCTCGCCTCTTGAAGCCCAAAATG
>JAGNSQ010000107.1 GCA_017987975.1 Saprospiraceae bacterium | reverse complement strand
TCTTTTTCACTGGCCTTTAATTGAGTTAAATCGGCTTTTTCCAAGGGCAAATATCGCGTTTGAGTTAGACCATGGTAGGTAGCTTTCACCCGTTGCAATTGTCGTTTTTCAATCATTTGACCCAGGATGGCATCTAATTTTTGGGGAACCGGCCCATAGGGTAATTTCCGATACAAAGCACCGGTTAAATGTTCTTCATACAATTCATAGTAATTGAAGTCGGAGAAATAGAGCAGCCTATGAAGAACGGTTTCTCCCACATTGGGCTTGCCGGCACATCGTTCGAGGATGTACAGCAATACATTTTTAAATTTATTGACTTGTAGCTTCGGCATAGATTCGCGTTCTTCTTTTTTCTTTGCCTTTTTTTCCTCTTTTGTCTCAACACCCTGCTGTATTGTGAAATCCTCAGACATGAATTCGTCCAGCGAAAACCCCAAAACCAAAGAAAGGTTTTGCATTTCAAGAATATCAACCCCTCTGTTGCCCAATTCAATCTGCGCCAAAGAGGGTCGTGAAATGCTGACATTCTTAGCCAGCTCCTCCTGAGACAAACCTTTCGCTTTACGAAGCAGGGTAATTCTTTGCCCTACTTGTTTTTGAGACAACTTTGTATTCATGTTTATAACACTTTACTACAAAGATACTACACGTTTTAAAACAGAACAATTTAATGTATAATTATAAAACATTGCCAAATAAACAAACCACAAGGTATTTAAGAAAAATTAAACAGCAACATTCTCAAAAGAATCAGGGATACGCCATGTGGTCACCTAAACTGCCTTGACAGCTTCTACCCTAAACCCTAAAACCTATCCTATCCCCTTGTCCCTATCCCTATTCTAGTCCCTAATCCCTATCCCCTATATCACGCACGAGCTGACAAAACGCCCTAACCCCCAATCCAAAACCACTTTCATCAATATAAAAATCAGGGGTGTGATGGGGGGCTACATCCATCATGCTTGTATTGGGGTCTCTGCCGCCGAGAAAAAAGAAAAAGGAGGGCACTTCTTTGGCATAGAAGGCAAAGTCTTCAGCTCCGGTTGAGGCTACGGCGACGCGCACCTTGTCTTCGCCGGCTACTTTTTCGAGACTGCCGATCATTTGGGCCGTAAGTTTGGGATCGTTGTAGGTAATGGGGTAGCCAGGGGTGATGATCACTTCTGCGGTAGCGCCGGCACTTTCTGCAATGTTGGTGGCGGTGAGGTGGATTTTGTTGTGGATGGAGGCTCTCATATCACCATCAAGGGTGCGGATGGTACCTATCATGGTAAGGTCTTCGGGGATGATGTTGTTGCGCACGCCGGCGTTGATTTGGGCAATGGTAACAACGGCTGCTTCTTTGGTGAGGTCGGATTGACGGCTGATGATGGTTTGCAGGCCCATGATGATTTGAGCACCTACCACCACGGGATCTACCCCGGCCCAGGGGCGTGAGCCGTGGGTTTGTTTGCCCTTTACTTTTATCTCCAGTCTGTCTGATGCAGCCATGACGCCTTCTGGTTTGTATTGAAGCATGTCGGCACTAAGGCTGGCAGAGATGTGGAGGCCAAACATGGTTTGAATGCCGTATTTTTTGATCAGGCCTTCTTTGATGAGTAGCTCGGCTCCGCCTTCTTCTCCTACCGGGGCCCCTTCTTCAGCGGGTTGGAAGACAAAGACAATTTTGCCGGTAAATAATTTTTTGTTTTTTGTCATCACATGGGCGGTGGCCAGCAGGATGGCGGTGTGGGCATCGTGGCCACAGGCGTGCATAACTCCTACAGTCGTGCCTTCATATTCTGTTTCTACTTTGGAGGCAAAATCAATTTTCACCCGTTCTTTGACGGGTAAGGCATCGATATCGGCCCTCAAACCCACCACAGGACCCGGTTTGCCGGTATCCAGCAGGGCGATAACGCCTGTTTTAGCTGCACCTTTTTCGATGGGCAAGCCCAACACACTCAATTCCTGAACGATAAAGTCCATGGTTTTAAATTCTCTGTTGGACAGCTCAGGATTGGCATGGAGGTGCCTCCTCCAATCTATCATTTTTTGTTCGATGGCTTTGACGGAAGCATTGATTTCACTTTCAAATGAGCCCTGTGCAAAGGCAATTGATGTGGTGAATAATACCATTAGTGTGATAAACAGACGTTGCATGCGATGAATTGATTTCATCAAAGATAATGAAAACAAAACATTACGTTAAATGGCAAAACAGACAGCGTTATCCAGCCCAGCCCTCCCTGTCGAGCGTTCTGTAATGAATGGCTTCGGCCAGGTGTTCAATCTTGATGTCTTCACTGCCGGCGAGGTCGGCAATGGTTCTGGCTACTTTTAAGATGCGGTCATAAGCACGGGCCGAGAGCTGGAGTTTTTCCATGGCAGTTTTGAGCAAAAGATTGCCGGCCTGGTTTAAGGCACATACTTCTCTGAGCAGGGGCCCTGACATTTGTGCATTGGCAAAGACTTCGGGCAGGCCATCAAATCTGTTGGACTGGATTTCTCGGGCCTTGATGATGCGGCTTCGGATGGTTTCACTCGACTCTCCTTTTATATTTTCATTGGAGAGGTCGTCGTAACTAACGGGCGTCACTTCTACATGGAGGTCTATTCTGTCGAGCAGCGGACCTGATACACGCGACAAGTATTTTTTGACCACTCCGGGACCGCATACACACTCTTTTTGCGGGTGGTTGTAATATCCGCAGGGGCAGGGATTCATGGCCGCTATCAGCATAAAACTGGCCGGATAATCAACCGTAGACTTAGCTCTGGATATGGTCACTTTTCGAGCCTCCATGGGTTGTCGCATCACCTCTAAGACGGCTCTTTTAAATTCGGGCAACTCATCTAAAAACAAGACGCCGTGATGGGCCAGTGAGATTTCGCCCGGTGATGGATTGGAGCCACCTCCTACCAGGGCCACATCGCTGATGGTGTGGTGGGGCGAGCGGAAGGGGCGCACGGTGACCAGGGAGGTGTTTGGGCCCAGTTGGCCGGCCACGGAGTGGATCTTGGTGGTTTCGAGGGCTTCGTTGATGGTTAGGGGTGGTAAAATGGATGAAAGCCTTTTGGCCAGCATGGTTTTACCGGCTCCCGGTGGGCCGATCAGGATGACATTGTGGCCTCCTGCCGCCGCAATTTCAAGGGCCCGTTTGATGTTTTCCTGGCCCTTGACATCGCTGAAATCAACGGGGTATTTGCCTTTTTCCTCTTCAAACAACTCCCGGGTGTTGTGGATTTCGGGATGCAGCTTAAGCGTACCGTTGAGGAAATCCACCACCTGTTTTAGGTTGTTGACCCCATAGACGGGCAGGTCGCTTACAATAGCGGCTTCTCTCGCATTTTGTTTGGGCAGGATCAGGCCTTTAAACTTTTCCTTTCTGGCCTGGATGGCAATGGGCAGGGCACCTTTGACGGGTCGCAGCTCACCATCGAGCGACAGCTCTCCCATGATGACGTATCGATCCAGGTCGTTGTTGATGATGGTACCCAGAGCTGCCAGGATACCAACAGCGATAGAGAGGTCATAAGAAGAACCTTCTTTTCTAATATCAGCGGGCGCCAGATTGACCACCATAAAAATGCGGGGAAAAGGGATGTTGTTGTTGCGGATAGCGGATTCGATTCTGGAGAATCCTTCCCTGACGGCATTGTCGGGGAGACCGACCAATTGATAGTAAGGCTTTCCTTCCGGGGGTTTGCCACCCGTATTTACTTCAACGGTCACGGTGGTAGCCTCCACACCGTGAACAGTACTTGCGTTTGTTTTTGCCAACATAGTGTTCGAATTAAAATGCAAAGTTAATACATTCCGAAATATGCCGTGGTGAGAAAATGCACCTACCTAAAAAAAGCCAATTTCTACCCAAAATTGGGTATTTTAAAAATGACAATCAATCCAAACACAAAACCCATTAACAAAAATGAAGATATAAAAAGCATCAGATAATCAATACCAAACGGATGATGCTATTGAGTATATATGTACTGCTTTAATATGAAAGGGTAAGAAGGGGTAATAACACATATGATGAAAAAATGGCATGGCATCATTTGTGGAATAGGTGATATACCAAAACCAACCAAAACTCATGAACACACATTACGAAGGCCTCTACAAGGACAGTCGTTTTCTGCTGGCTGTATTTTTCTTCGGGGCATTACTCAGTTACCTGTTAAGCTCAATTTAGAGCTTAACAGGTTTTTTCAGCCAAAAAGTACAGAGGGATAGCGTATTTTTACCAAAACAAATTACCTTTAACTACATTTATCAGGATTAATCAGTGATCTCTCTATTCAGAAGAAATATATTTATCAACAGTATTTTATTGCTACCCTATCTTTTTCTTATCAGGATAAAGACCTTGGTAGAACCCATCAATACGGTGGCAGATGAATTGGATGGCACCCTGCCCAAGGCGCTGTTGAATAGCTTACAAGGCGATGGTTTTAGTCAAGCCCTTGTTTCAATCCTTATCCTGTTTATCGATGCCTTACTGATCAACAGATTGGTCATTAAAAGTCACATAGGCCGAGAAAACAATTTGGTGAGTGGGATGGTATTTGCCCTTTTGGCTTCAATTTTAACACAAAACCTGGGCCTGAGTGCCGAGCTGATGGCTACGCCTTTTATCTTGCTTTCACTGCAGGCTATTTTTAATTGTTACAACAACATCAAATCTGCCGATGATATTTTTTTGGCGGGCTTTTATATGTCGCTTGCATCATTGTTTTATGCACCGATTCTCTTATTGCTCATTTTTACCTTTATCGCATTGATGATCATGCGATCTTTTACCGGGCTTGAGCGCACACAACACCTGGCCGGTTGGCTAACCCCCTATTTTTTAGTGATCAGTGTTGAATATTATCTCGATCTGCCAAGTACCTTAAGATTTACTTCTTTTGTACAGGGCTTTGGCTTTTTGGGTGTATTGACAAAAGGCATAAACATTTCTGCCTTACTGGTATTGGTTGGTCTGCTGATCATTTTGCTATGGGCGCTTATTAACTTTGGCAACTTTCTGGGAAAGAAGGTCATCGCCGCGCAAAAAAGAATCAGTATTTTGTATTGGTTTCTTTTGTTTGTGGGAATAATAGCTTTTAGCCAGTCACACGTAGATTACCCCCTTATTTTAATGTTTAACATTCCGGTTTCCATTTTTGCAACCTTTAGTTTGATGGATATGAAAAACAGAATCTGGCCGGAGTTGATTCACCTTTCATTGATCCTACTTTTGGTCATCATCCACCTCGATCTGATTAAACTGGCCTGATAGCAATAAGATCCTTACTTATTCAAATAATTTTTTTCGAAAAATGCCCTGTACTTAGAGTGGGTTTTGTCTTGCATCATCTTGCGATAATTGCGGGTAGTAATGGGTAGGATTTCAAAGCCGGCAATGGCAGGAGGGACAAACAAATCTCTGCTTTTCTGGACACCCTCGTAATACCTCATTGCTTTGGCGCTGTTGTCAAAACTTCTCACTAAAATGAGCTGTGTTTTTTCATCTTTACTCAGAATGTTTGCACCTAGCTGTAAATTTTCGATACCGTGGAATTGTTTGTTGTAATCAGAAACGGCGATTTTGGCATTTTCAAAAGCTTCTGATTCTGCCGTTAATATGATGACTGCCACATAATGCCTTGAGTCGTTTTCCAGTTCATAGGTTTTATCTACTTCTTTGGTATCCACTTGATCAAAGGCAGTAGCATCACCAACCAGGAAGCGCATGATTTCTTTTGCCTTGGTTTCTTCCGGTGTTTTTGGATAACGCACCACCACTTCTTTAAGGGCATTGATATAAGCATCTTTACCCTGGGTAGCACCCAGGCACATGGCATTGAGCAAAGAGAATTTAGCAATCAACTTATTATCTTTTCCGTAGGCATCGATGGCGTTCTGTATTCTTCCGGCAACCTTATCGTATTGACCTTTCTGGAACAGATCATAACTCTGATTATAATATAAGTCCAGTTTTTTGGCATCGGCAGATAGGGCGGCCAGGTAATTGGCATCGCTGGCAATCTTGGTAAATTTATCGTCAGGATACTTGCTCAGCAACAAGGCCTTGTATTTGTCTGCCATAGCGGTATTGTTGAGATCTGTATAATTGAGATACAGGTAGTAATACACCTCTGCTTCGTTTTCGTTTCCGGGATATTCCAGGATCAGTTTTTCCAATACATCAGCAGACAGCTGATATTCCTGGATTTTATCGCGGTAATCTTTTCCCAGGCCATACAGGGCCTTTTTCATTTCTGTGCGGTATTGTTCCTTCTGAAATGAGTTGAGTGGAACATCGGCCATAATGCGTTTGTATTCAGCGTCAGTAACGTCTGCTGATTCATTTACACCGGCATTTTGTTCTGCTATCGGATCTCCATCGGCCTGGTTGTAGCTTTTATTTGACCTACGCCAGTTGTCTTCTGATTTACGACTGCCCCAGGTATTTTTAAAACTATTTTTTCCGGCTTCAACGGTAGTAAGATTGTAGGCAAAAAAGTTGCTAGAGCCACCGCCAATTCCTTTGGATGGATTGGTAAACAAACCTTGTTTGGCGCCGACACTTTTCTCTTCGGCCTTGCCCGCTTTTCTCTCTGCCTCCAGTCGTCTTTTGGCAATTTTTTTAAGTTCGTCGGCTGATAATTCTCCCATTGCCAGCAAGCTGTCAAGCCTTTCAACGGTTTGGGCATTTTTGGCAATGGAGCTGAGATTTTCTGCCATGTTTTTGACATAAAAGTATCGCTCATCGGTTTTGGGTAGGTTGATCAGGGTAGAATCAAAGTAGACTTTTGATTTTTGATAGATCTTTTCCTCCAGGTGAAGCGAAGCAAGGTAGTAGGCAGTTTCGGTTTTTAAGGAAACGTTGTTATTGTTGTTTTTTGAACTTTCGAGGAAGTATTCTTTTGCCTTTTCCTTGTCGGTAGGTAAAACGGTTTCTCCTAAAGAAAAATAAATTTGATCTCTGAACTCGCGGTACTTATCTTCTTTTAAAAACTTTTCCAGTTGTTTGACCGTAGCTTCCGGTCCTCCGTTGGATTTAGCTGCCAGGGTAGTGGCATAGGCCAGCTCTGACATAAACTTGAGTTTAAAATCTTTAGCGTTGTTTTTGGCTTTGAGGAAGTAGTCTGAAGCCATAGCAGGGTTTTTCATCAATCTATGAATTTGTCCTGCTATGTAAGCATAACGGGCCTTGTCATTTTTTCGGCCATTTCCAGCAATGGCTTTATCCAAATAAGGCAAAGCGGCTTTATAATCTTTTTGTTTGATCATGAGATCAGCCATGGCCGGATTGATTTCATCCAAGACCTCCGCTTTGACGCCAGGTGTTTTTTCCAGGTTTTTGAGCAAAAACTCTGCGTTTGAATACTGTTCGGTGCGGGTATAGGTTTTTGCCAGCAAAACCAGGCCTTCGCTATAGGAAGTGTTGTCTTTCTTGTCCTTTTTGGCCTGTGGCGTGACTTCCGGCACATCTGCGACCACTTCTTCAGTTTTCTTTACAGAGGGCTGTTCTTCCGGTTTATTGACGTTGGAAGGCTCTTTTGGAGCTGTTTTGTTTGCCGGCTGGTTGGTAATTGAGTCGGTTTTTACTTCGGTTTTGGTTTTGGTTGTCCTTTTGCCGCGTTTTTTTTGTTTTTCTCTTTCCTTTTTTTCCTGTTCTCTTTGTTTATCTCTTGCTTTTTTCTCTTCTTCTCTTTTTTTCTTGAGGTCTTTTTGGGCTTCTTCTTTTGCCTTTTTTTCCTCTTCTCTATCCTTGGCAGCCTCCTTTTTTACTTCCTCTCTTTTTTTCTTTTCTTCTTCTCTTTTGGCCTCAGATGCTGCTTTCTTTTGTTTAGAAGTCAACTTTTTTTTCTGAAAATTTCTGCCGTAGGGATTAACGGGATTAAAATCTTCTTCAAAATATTCCAGGGTTTCAAGGGCTCTTTCAAAATCTTGTTTGAGGTATTGTGATTTGGCCATGAGCACATAACAATTGTCAACCCAGTCGCCCGGTTCGTGAATGGCAGCCACTCTGGTAAGTTTTTCGATGGCCTTGTCTAAGTCGGCATTGACAATTTTGGGATCGGGAACGGCGAGATAATCGTAAACTTCGAGGATTTTGGAGTAGTTGTCGTTGTTTTTTTCACGTAAAGTAAGTAAACTAGCCTCATAGAGCTCATTGGCGTTAAAATAGCCATTGTACTCAGAAGTTACGTTGTGATAAAATTTGCCAAATTTTGAGACCTCATTTTTTCGCTTTCTGGATACGCACCCAGATGTAAAAACCATAGCCACAATGAGCAGGGCTGAAACAACCCCCAAAAAGCGATTACTCCTCATTTAATAATTATTAACAGTACTATTAGTGTATTTATAACTAATTTTGCGCAAAATTATTTTATTTTTCTGAAAAACAATGCATAATGTCCGTGGAGGAGGGTACTAAAAGATCATTGTTAGAGCGACTTCAGGACAATTACAGGCTTGTAATTCTGGATGATGACGACCTGAGAGAGGTTACATCCTTTAGTTTTTCCCTATTAATTGTTTACATTTTACTCAGTTCTGTAATGGTGCTACTTACGGTTATGGTAGTGTCATTCATCGTATTTACACCCGTAAAGAGGTGGATTCCGGGATATGGAGAAATCAAAGAAAATTCTGAATTTGTAGAACTCACCCGAAGGATTGACGAATTGGAAAAGCAGGTTCAGGCCCACGATACGTATACCATGGGCTTAAAAAACATGCTCAAATCCATAGAAAATGCAGAGGTAGAACAAACGGCCAAAACACCACAAGCCCTCAAAAACAGCGATGTGGTAGAATCTATGAAAACTAGGGCCCTTGACCACCTTGTATTTGCCTCTCCGCTATCGGGCAGTATAAGCGCCGAATATGACCCCAGCCGGGAGCACCTGGGCACCGATATTATCGCACCCAAAGGCACAGCTGTTAAATCAGTGATGGAGGGCATTGTGCTCAGCGCAGAGTGGTCTGTGGAGTCTGGAAATGCAGTTTTAATCCAGCACCCCCATAATATTGTTTCGGTGTACAAACACAATTCTGCTATTTTGGTAAAACCGGGGCAAAAAGTACAAATAGGGCATGCAGTTGCCATTATTGGCAATTCAGGCGAAATGTCTAGCGGACCCCACCTCCATTTTGAGCTTTGGTACGACGGACAACCGGTAAATCCCAAAAACTACATTTCATTCAATTAAAACAAAGAGAAAACAAAACATGAGTTCATTACAATCCCTTACAGACGACGAAGGAAATGCGCTGAGTCCGGTACTTGGCAGTGATGTAAAAAATTACCTGATCGATATTGATGGCACCATTTGCGACGATGTGCCCAATGAAGAACCCGAAAGAATGGTAACCTGTGCGCCTTACCCGGATGCCCTCGAAATCATCAACAAATGGTACGATGAAGGCCACATCATTACCTTTTTCTCATCAAGAACAGAAGAGCACAGGACCATCACCGAAACCTGGCTTGACCAACATGGGTTTAAATACCATGGTATTTTATTGTGCAAGCCAAGGGGTGGCAACTATCACTGGATAGACAACCACCTGGTGAAAGCAACCCGCTTTAAGGGCAAATTTACAGATCTGGTAAAAGCTACCGCTGAAATAGAGGTATTTAAAAGCTAGCAGGCATTTTCTAGTAACGGAAGGCACCTTCCAGGTTGATTTTGGATAAAAAGGTATCCGCTTTGATCTTTTTTCCTGCTAAAATGCCAGTGGCTTTTGTACAAATTTCTTCTGCCAAATGAGAATTGTCGCACAAGGCAAACATGGAAGGACCTGCTCCACTGATGGAGAAGCCCAGACAACCGGTTTTTAGTGCCATCTCTTTCAACTCATAAAAACCGGGAATCAAGGCAGCTCTTTGGGGTTCTATTATCAGATCTTCAAGTGATCGGCGCATCATTTCAAAATCTGCTGTGTACATAGATGCTATAAAGCCAGCCAGGTTTCCACTTTGGCGGATCGCCGTTTTCAGGCTTACATCAGGGGCCAGAATTGCCCTTGAATCTCTGGTTAGTACGGTGATGTGGGGATAAATAACGGCAACAAAAAGCCCGGGAGGAACGTGGATCTTTTTAAAATCAAGGGTTTCATTGTCCCGGATCATGATGAGTCCGCCTAACAAGGAGGGTGCTACATTGTCAGCATGGAAGGCACCATCGGCAATCTGTTCACCTTCTACGGCAAACCTTAATATTTCCGCCTTGGAAAGTCCTGTTTTGAGGTAGGAATTAACTGCGAACACCCCACCTGCCGCGCTGGCTGCAGAAGAGCCCAGGCCGCTGCCGAAGGGCATTTTTTTATGAATTTCCATTTCGATGGGGCAGTCTTCTTCTCCCAAATGTTGAAGGAGTCGGAGGGCGGCATAGCCGGCTGTATTTTTTGATACTTCCAGGGGAAGTTTATTTTGAGCACCTGTAATGGTGGTAATGTGCAGCCCTTTTTCTTTACCGGGCCGAACAATGATTTCGTCACCGGGTTTTTCAAGGGCAAAGCCAAGGATGTCAAAACCTACAGCTACATTGGCAACAGAAGCGGGGGCAAATACTTTAATTGGAGTGGACATAAAAATGATTCTGGCGCAAAAGTAGGCTTAAGGCTGCAATTGAAGATAGCTTTCGATGGCTTTGTTTTCTGCATCCCTCATTTTATGCACATCTTCTTCTTTTTTATCCCCAAAACCAATCAGGTGCAGGAGGCCGTGGGCAATAACCCGCAGCAACTCCTGTTTTTCGTTGCC
>JAGNSQ010000106.1:3473-10789 GCA_017987975.1 Saprospiraceae bacterium | reverse complement strand
ATCCACAAAGTTTGTATGTCAATGAATATGACATGGCAGCTGATCCGGATTATATTACATTAAATTTTGGGCAATATCCCCAAGACTATTTTGATTTTATCATCATTGACGAATGCCATCGGGGCGGCGCCAATGATGAAAGCAGCTGGAGGGGTATATTGGAGTATTTCAGTCCAGCAGTGCAATTGGGTTTAACTGCCACACCCAAACGCAAAGATAATGTTGATACATACAAATACTTTGGTGAATCTGTTTTTACCTATTCTTTGAAGGATGGGGTTAATGATGGCTACCTCACTCCATTTAAGGTGAAACGCATCAAAACTACTTTAGACGATTATCGGTACTCACCTGACGATACTGTCTTAGAAGGTGAAATTGAAGATGGAAAATTATATGAAGAAAAAGATTTCAATCGTAACATAGAAATTGTAGAACGGGAAACAAAAAGGGTTTTAATATTTTTGAACGAGGCCAATCTAAATGAGAAAGCAATTGTTTTCTGTGCCAATCAAAGCCACGCTGCATTGGTCAGGGATTTAATAAATCAAAATGTAGACTCTATTAGATCTGGTTCTGTTTCAGGTAAGGACCCATTTTATTGCGTGCGAGTAACAGCCAATGACGGCGAAGAAGGTGAAAGACAGCTGAGAGAGTTTCAGGATAATGAAAAAACCATTCCAACTATTCTCACCACATCCCAAAAATTATCCACCGGAGTAGATGCTCGTAACATCCGCAACATTGTACTAATGCGCCCCATTAACTCAATGATAGAGTTTAAACAAATTGTAGGCAGGGGTACCCGATTATTTGAAGGCAAAGAATTTTTTACCATTTATGATTTTGTCGATGCATATAAACACTTCAAAGATCGCGAATGGGACGGCGACCCAATTGAAGAAGAGCCCTGCAAGATCTGTGGTCAAAACCCTTGTGATTGTGAGTACGCACCTCCACAACCCTGCCAAATTTGTGGGCAACGGCCTTGTATTTGTGAAAAAACACCTCCACAAACATGCCCAAGATGTAATCAAAGTCCTTGTATTTGCAGGAAAAAAGTTAAAGTAAAGTTGAAGCATGGTAAAGAGAGAGAAATACAACACATGATCTCCACCTCTTTTTGGAGTGCCGATGGCAAACCCATTTCTGCAGAAGAATTCTTAAGCAATTTATTTGGAGAATTGCCAAAGCTTTTTAAAGATGAAGATGAGTTGAGGAGGTTGTGGAGCAATCCGCTAACCCGCAAAACTTTATTAGACAAATTAGACGAAGCCGGCTTCCCCAAACCTGATCTGATTACTTTGCAGAACTTGGTAGATATGGAAAAAAGCGACTTGTACGATGTGTTGGAATATGTTTTCAATGGTGACTATATTGCCATGACCAGAGAAGACCGCGCCAAAGCAGCAGAAGCAACCATTTTTGCCCTCCTCAACGATAATCAAAAAGAATTCATCTCCTTTGTCTTGAGCAATTATATTGCCTCTGGTGTTGAAGAGCTTGACCAGGAAAAACTTCCAATCTTGCTAACAAATAAATACCAGTCACTTGAAGACGCAAAAGAAATATTGGGTGATGTTGACAATATTTCCAGATTGTTTATAAATTTTCAACAATACTTATATAAGCAAAAAGCAGTCTAAAAGTAAAAATCAAATTTAATTCTCATGCGATAAAAATAAAATCAGAAAATGAAGACTATACTAAATCCGATGAGGTGAAACCAAATTATCAAATAAAAAAATTCGAAAATTGGGGTGAATTTAGAGATTTTGCCACTGATTTATCTTCTAATTGGATTTTTAGAGGTCAAGCTGATTCAGAGTGGGCATTAAAATCTTCCTTAGAGAGGACTAACTTTTTTCATATATATTTATCCTCCGCTGCTGCGATGGCAGCTACTACACAGTTGCCAGCCATTTTATAATGAGATTTCTACTAACGATATCACTGCTGACATTTTTCAGTTGCCAACAGAAACATCCTGACACGGGGGCACTGACGTCATGTGAAATCGGGAGACAAAAAGGACTCGCTGACTACGAAAAAGGAATTCTTCATTATATCAATGGACAGTCATTAAGGTACGGACAGGAGTTAGAGGACTTGTTAAATCAAAATGGAATAAAGTACAGCACCGACCCATTTGGACATGCTTATGAATGCTACGACCTAGTCATGGACAGTTTAATAAAAGTTAAGTTCGGTGACAACTTCGTTGACAATTTAAAATTAGTGGCTGACAGCTTATTCTTTGAGAAGCGAAAGGACGGACCGTTTGACTACTATGAAGTCGACACTTGGGCGTTACGGCAAGACAATGAAAACCAACTTGGTGGAGACTTTATTATAAATTACTTGAACGACAAACTGACACCAAAATCAACATTTAAGTTTGTTTCCAACACGGGCGACAGACCATACTATTTAATTGAATTCACAGTTGACAAAGACGGAGAAACAAAAAACATTGAAATAAAAGAAAGAAATAATACAGAGACGTTTAAGGGGACTGAAGAGATAATACTTCAAGAGATAATTAAAATTAAGGACTGGACACCTCCGACAATTAGAAACCAACCTGTGACAGCAAAGTTTCAAATGGGCGTAGCAATTGAGAGCGGACAATAAAACGACTGGCAACAACATGTTTCTGCAATGTTGCCATGACGTGTTGGTATAAAGTCTTATCTTCGTTCAACGTTTAGTTTCGTGGGACAGGACGCGGCTTCGAAAAGGCACCAGTGCAGAAACACAACCGGAAGCACCAAAAACATCAGCCGCCGACTCACCCAACACCAGGCTGGTGAAGGTGTTAACCACACCAAAAAACGATTACCCGTAAAATTGGTTTACGTGGAAGTTTACACCAGAATCGATCACGCCTTCTACCGCGAAAAACAAATACAAAAGTGGAGGAGAGAAAAGAAAGAAGCCCTCATTTACGGGCAACACCATAGATTACCTGAGTTGGCCATGGCTTATAGGGATCTGAAAACCGGATTTGAAGATGTGATGGAATAAAAGTGGCCTTCGAGGTCCTCAGTAAAAGTGGCCTTCGAGGTCCTCAGGCCACTTTTACTGCTTGAGGTGGCCTGAGGTACTCGAGGATATCATGAGGTGGCCTGAGGTACTCGAAGGCCACCTCATGATATCCTCCTCCAATCCGCATCCTTCCTACTGATATGCCTCAAATAATTGTACAACCTAATATTTTTTGGCTGATCCAATGCCGGATCCTCATCCAACACTTTTTCGGCCCATTTGCGGGCACCTTCAATCACAGCATAATCTTTTGATAAATTGAGCAACTTAAAAGTAGTCACCCCACTTTGCCGGGTACCGTCCAACTCTCCGGGGCCTCTTAATTCCATGTCTACAGCGGCAATCTCAAAGCCATTGGTGGTCTTGACCATGGTACCTATTCTTTTCCGGGCATCGGCAGATAATTTATTGCCGGTCATCAAGATGCAGTACGACTGTTCGGCACCCCTGCCTACCCTGCCCCTCAGCTGGTGGAGCTGAGACAGGCCAAACCGTTCGGCATTTTCTATGACCATCACAGAGGCGTTGGGCACATTGACCCCCACCTCAATCACGGTGGTCGCCACCATGATCTGGGTCTTTTTTTCGAGGAACCTTTTCATCTCAAAATCCTTGTCTGCCGGCTTCATCCTGCCATGCACAACGGATATATGATAATCGGGCATAGGAAAGTATTGCAGCAACATTTCGTAGCCCGCCATCAGGTCTTTCAAGTCAAAGTTTTCTGATTCCTCAATCAATGGGAATACCACATAAATCTGCCTTCCTTTGGCAATTTCTGCGTGCATAAAGGCAATTACCTGGGGCCTGGCGGTTTCAAATTTATGGATGGTCTTAATTTCTTTTCTACCCACCGGCAATTCATCAATCACCGAAACATCGAGGTCGCCGTACATCGATAAAGCGAGTGTTCTCGGAATAGGGGTAGCAGTCATAACCAATATATGAGGGGCTACCTGGTCACTCTTTCGCCACAGACTGGCTCTTTGGGCCACACCAAAGCGGTGCTGTTCGTCAATAATGGAAAGGCCCATGCTCTTAAAAACTACATGGTCTTCAATGAGAGCGTGGGTGCCTATGAGGATGTCAATTTCTCCCATGGCCAGCAGGTCAAGGGTATCTTTTCTTTTTCTGCCTTTGACCGAGCCAGACAGATAGGCAACCCTTACACCCAGGCCCTGAACCATAGACGATATGGTTTCAAAATGCTGGGTGGCCAGAATCTCGGTGGGTGCCATCAAACTTGCCTGGTAGCCATTGTCGATGGCCATCAACATGGTCATGAGTGCCACAACGGTCTTTCCACTGCCCACATCTCCCTGCAACAATCGGTTCATCTGAAAACCGGCCCCCAGGTCTGCCCTGATTTCTTTTAAAACCCTTTTTTGGGCATTGGTTAGCTCAAAGGGTAATTTTTCGCTGTAAAACCGATTGAATTTTTCTCCAATGATCTCTATTTTGGCCCCACGAAGCAGTTGTTTTCTGCCATCTCTCTTTCGAATAAGTTGGAGTTGTAAAAAGAAAAATTCTTCAAACTTGATCCGGTTCTGTGCCAGG
The DNA here is from genome assembly GCA_017987975.1 of Saprospiraceae bacterium. Classification (GTDB taxonomy): domain Bacteria; phylum Bacteroidota; class Bacteroidia; order Chitinophagales; family Saprospiraceae; genus JADKBO01. The sequence continues at coordinate 6,184 of JAGNSQ010000106.1, read as the reverse complement.
TCGCGTTGGTTTTCGTCCTTAGGAAAATGAATCCACCTCAACGTGGTGGGTCTGTCAGGGAAATGCAATTGACTGAGTAAATAATCTGGTAGGTTTTCCGAAATGTCGTTAGGGCCCGTCTTTTCAAGGATGGCCTTGATCAATTTGCGCCTTCCTTTGCTGTCCAGGCCCAGACCATCTAGTTTTTCGGTACTTGAATAAACGGGGTCCAGGGTTTTGTGAAATTCAATATCGGCCACATACTCTTCCATCTCCGGATGGGGTATAGATCTTTTGCCCCCAAAAATATTGACCCTGCCATAAACGATGTATTCCTTGCCTTCTTTAAGTACCGATTCCAATATCTTGATTCCCTGAAACCATACCAGCTCGATAAAGCCTTCACCATCTTTTAACAAGGCGGATAACCGGGATCGATTGGCCTTTCCTTTGATTTTTTCAATAGAAATCAAAGTTCCCTTCAACAAGACGATGTCTCCGTCTGCCCTCACATCGCGCGTGCTCTGAAACTGGGTTTTGTCAATGTATCTAAACGGAAATTGAAACAAAAGGTCTCTCGGACACTTTACCCCCAGCTCTTTGCGCAGGGCTTCGCCTCTCACAGGTCCCACACCTTTGAGAAACTCTATATCTGCATCCAAAAATGTTTGTTCGACCATAGTTAGCAGGGCTTGGGAAGTGACAAAGATACAATCATCAGTCGCTTTGGTGCCACATTTGGTCAAATTATCACATTTACAGAATGATGCGGGTCAACCACAATAATGAATAAATTGGGCCGTTTTTACGCTCTATTTTCATACATTTGCGCAAAAATTAAGAAATCATGAGTGGATCAGCAATTACCATATCAAATGGCAAACTTACCGTTCCTAATGATCCCATCATACCTTTTATTGAAGGTGATGGTACCGGCAGGGATATCTGGAAAGCATCAGTAAGAGTTATGGATGCAGCCGTAGAAAAAGCTTACGGCGGAAGTAAAAAAATACACTGGAAAGAAGTTTATGCCGGTGAAAAAGCATTCCAAATGTTTAACAACTGGTTGCCGGACGAAACACTGGACGAAATCCGCAAATACCTGGTTTCTATCAAAGGTCCCCTTACTACTCCTGTTGGAGGAGGTATTACCTCCCTAAATGTGGCCTTGAGACAAATGCTAGACCTATATGTTTGTCTTCGTCCGGTTCAATATTTTGCTGGAGTGCCATCTCCGGTTAAACACCCTGAAAAGGTAGACATGGTGATCTTCCGCGAAAATACAGAAGATATCTATGCAGGTATCGAATTTGTAGGTGGTTCTGATGACAGCGCTAAATTCCTGGATTATCTGCAAACCAACTATCCTAAATTTTTCAACAAAATAAGATTTGGTACTTCTGAAGCTATCGCCGGTTGGAACCAGGCTGCAGGTCTGATAGGGTCTGATGCGGTAGAAGTAGGTATTGGTATCAAGCCAGTTTCCAAAGTAGGAACAGAACGTTTGGTTCGCTCTGCCATAGAATATGCCATCATCAATGGCCGCAAATCAGTGACTATTGTTCACAAAGGCAATATCATGAAATTTACCGAGGGCGGTTTCCGCGACTGGGGATATGCAGTGGCTGATAATGAATTTGGTGATAAGGTTTATACATGGGCAAGCTGGGAAAAAACCAAAAAGGAAAAAGGGGAAGAAGCAGCCAATGAAGAGCAAAAAGCAGCTTTGGCTTCAGGCAAAATTTTGGTAAAAGATGCCATCGCCGACATCGCTTTACAACAGGTGTTGACCAGACCGGAAGACTTTGATGTAATTGCTACCCTTAACCTTAATGGCGATTATCTTTCTGACGCGCTGGCAGCGCAGGTGGGTGGTATCGGTATTGCACCAGGAGCCAACATCAACTATGTAACCGGACACGCTATCTTTGAAGCTACCCACGGAACAGCACCTAAATATGCAGACAAAGACCAGGTAAATCCGGGATCAGTCGTACTTTCTGGTGAAATGATGCTTAGATATATGGGTTGGACTGAAGCAGCAGACCTCATTCTAAAAGGCCTTAATGGCGCCGTTGCCAGTAAAAGGGTAACTTACGATTTTGAGCGCCTTATGGAAGGTGCCACCAAAGTGAAGTGCTCTGAATTTGGTGATGAAATCATCAAAAATATGTAAATCCATTTGTGGACATAAACTAGAAAAGCCCCGCGATCAAGATCACGGGGCTTTTTTTTTGGATTTTAGCTTTTTAAAGCCACAACTTACAAGAACCAAAGATCTTTACCTTTGATTCATCACACAAACACTTAAAAAAAACTTACTAGCATAATAGATCTTATGTCAAAGCGACCCTTTGGTCTACTTCACTTATTTCTTTTTTGATGGCGTGGTGGTTAACAGGATGGTTCCTGTGGTTTATCATGGCGACCTGAATAAGCGAAGCGGGTAGCTTTTCATTAAATTTTCAGGATATCAGTTAATAACCAAATACCTTGCCAAAATTAAAAAGTTGAAAATAAAATTTTGTTTAAACGCTAACTTCAGCCTTTATGTGAGGATGGGGATCATAGCCAACAAGCTCAAAATCTTCAAACCTGAAGTCGTCCAGGGAGCTTACATTCGGGTTGATTTTCATAACAGGCAAAGGTCTGGGTGCGCGAGATAATTGCAAATGCGCCTGATCCATATGATTTAAGTATAAATGGGCATCGCCAAAAGTATGTACAAAGTC
>JAGNSQ010000106.1:0-3373 GCA_017987975.1 Saprospiraceae bacterium | reverse complement strand
TCCGACTTTTTGCTGCCATTGTCTAGGATATGCTGAACTAAGTCAAGATATTGTTTCATGGTATTCCTATCTGGCCACAAATATACATATTGCAGACTTAATGCATACGAAACAAATCGTCTGCTGCATTAAAATCAATTAAGAAGCCCATTTTCCAAAGAAATACGTACCAGGCCGGCACTGTTTCGGGCATTCAACTTGGCCAGGAGGTTAGCTCTATGCGATTCTACCGTCTTCAAGCTGATAAATAGTTTATCTGCGATTTCCTGGGTTGTAAATTCTTCGGCTATTAATCGCAATACTTCTTTTTCCCTCCGTGAAATTTTGGGAATGTCAGCAGATGATTTGGAGGAAGACTTTCTACGGTTCATCAGACCTTTCATGATGGTTTCGGTCACATCCTTGCTAAAATAAGTAGCTCCTCCCTGAACTGTTTTGATGGCTTTTAATAATTCTTCCCTCCCGGTATTTTTGAGGATGTAACCCTTTGCCCCATGATTGAGGATCTCAGAAACATAACTTTCCTCATTGTACATCGATATGGCAAGTACCTTCACGGTTGGTTTGGTGGCAGCCAATTGTTTGCACACTTCAATACCGGACATATCCGGCAGGTTGACATCTAACAGCACAATGTCGGTTGGCTGCTTCTGCACAAAGGTCAAAACAGAAGCTCCGTCATAACACCGACCCACTACGTGAACCCCTTCTTCCAGTTTCAAAATGGATTCTATCCCATCCACAAACATGGTGTGGTCATCTGCTATCAATACTTTAATCATATCTAAAATGGATTTTGGGCCGATAATGGTCCTTGTACACAACAAATTTACAGTAAAAAAGAGACGAAAAACCAGGGTTTACCACTAAAAATAAAAATGGGGATTTTCATGGATGTACAGTAAATAATTCTGCCCCAAATTTGCATTATTATCAAATAAAACGAAATCAATATGATTGCCAATCATCCTAAACTACTAGTCGCTGTTTCAAAAGACAACATTAAAAGAGATTACGTGATGGCATTTTGTATTGTTGTGCTTTATCTGGTATCCATCATTTGAGTCTATTAATTTATGAGTAATATTCGTTTTTTGTTGTGTGTTAGGATCCGAAAGGATGCCGATATTGATTAATCGGTTTACAGATTGTGACAATAAAAAGGGTTGGGGATACAAATCACCCCTCAAATTTTCCCCAACTCCTTTATTGTCTTTTTACCCATTTCCCGAAGCCAAAAAAATAATACTCATTGGGATTGACTATTGCATTAAAAGACAGCCTTCAAAAAGTTGGAGGCTTTCTTTTTTTACGCCTGAAATTAAAGTTACCTTTGAAAACAGGAATCCTGATTTGATATAAAATTTACATGACAGACAGCCTACCCTATACTTTCGGCCGAAGCTTTCTTTTTATTCTGCTTTTTTTGCAGGTGGTGTCTTCTTTTACCCAGGAACCTCCTCATCGCCAATTAAGCACGCTGCTCACTGAGCTAAAATCTGCCAGAGAGGCTAAGGATCCCAGTCGACTGGCTGATGTCTACTACAAATTGGCCCTTTACGAAGAAGAAGTCAACAAAAGTACAGAAGTAGCCTTTGACTATTTTATCAGGGCCAAACAATACTATGACTTGCAAAAAAATGTGGCGCAATCCAACAAGATCAATCGCATCATTGCCAGAAGATACGCCCGTTCGGGCTTTTCCTCAGAGTCAATTGCCCTCTATGAAAATCTCATCAGTTATTATCTGGGCTTAGGAGATGAAAAAACAGCAGCCCATATTTACCATGAATTGAGTCAGGCCCATCACCTCGCAGGCGATTCAGAAAAATCTCTTTTTGCCCTTAATAAAGCAATAAAATACAATGATAGATACAAAGATACCCTGTTGATCATTGACCTCAATTTTGCCAAAATTGAAAACTACCTCCAACTCAATGAAATAGATTCAGCTCTGATCACGGCAGCTATCAACTTTAAGCTATCCTCACTTCATACTGATAAAAACAGGATGTCGAGATGCCTTTATTTTATTGGCCACACCAACTATCTTAAAAAAGACCTCAACAAAGCTTACAAATACCTAATATCTTCTCTTTCTGTTGGAGACAACCTTCCCTATGACGAAGAAAGAAGAGATACCTATAAATCTCTAGCCTCTGTTTGCGCAGCCCGCTCACAACACAAAGAAGCTTTTGATTTTTCGATGAGACTCAACAAGCTCAATGACTCCATCCTCAACTTTGACCGTATAAAAGCTATTAATGATTTATCAATCAAACACCAGGCAGATGAAAAATCAAAAGATATCAGGGTGCTGGAGATTGAAAATAAATCTGTTCTACAAAAAATTCTACTCACCAGAAGCGCACTCTACTTTGTAGCAGCAGGCTTTTTTCTGGTTTTGGTAGCTCTCTATTTTATTATTCGATTTTATTCAGAAAAAATCAAGGTCGAAAAAATCATGAATGAGCAACAGCATGAAATCGACCAACAAAAAATAAGGGAGTTGGAGGATACAATGAAAATTTCATCCATGCAGTCGATGATTATTGGCCAGGAAAAAGAACGACAAAGAATAGCCGTTGATCTACACGATTCTTTAGGTGGTTTGTTAAGCGCCGTTAAACTGCAGTTTGATAATATTCGATCAAAACTCAACGGTCATTTTCATGCAGATCAATACCAACATGCAACCCGATTGCTGGATACTGCCGTCGAAGAAGTACGCAATATTTCCAGAAATCTCCAGCCCGGTGCACTCAGAGAGTTGGGCCTGGTGTCTGCACTCAAAGACCTCATTAACCGCTTTGAAGGGGAGGCTTATCCAGACATATTTTTTCAGTATTACAACATCGATGAAAAACTGGATGATATGACTGCTCTTAGCATCTATCGCATCATTCAGGAATTGATCAACAACTCCATCAAACATGCGGGTGCTGATGAAATTCTTATCCAGCTCACTACAGAAGGTGACGATATTGTTATCGAATACGAAGATGATGGTAAGGGCTTCGATCCAGAAAAACTGGTCACCCGAAAAGGCATGGGTGTGGAAAACATCCAGTCTCGCATCAACTACCTCAAAGGAAGTCTTTCATTCAACAGCAGAGAAAACGAAGGGGTTTCTTATTTGATTCGCATACCATACACCAAGGCTATGAGCCATGTTTAAACTCCCGTCACCCATTGAAGTCGTTAACAATCATCCTTTTTCATTCCAGCTATGGGTAAAAAGGGATGATCTCATTCATCCGCAAATTTCGGGAAATAAATACCGAAAACTCAAATACAATCTACAGCAGTTTTCACAATCTGATAATGAGGGCATTCTTACCTTTGGTGGCGTTTATTCCAATCATCTACATGC
>JAGNSQ010000105.1 GCA_017987975.1 Saprospiraceae bacterium | reverse complement strand
AAAATCTGGTGCTCAGGAATACCCGACCCTGTATCTTTCACTTTAATAAAAAGAAAATTTTGACTACCTTCTTCCAGTGATAAGGCTACGTATATGTCTCCATTCTTGGGGGTAAATTTTAGCGCATTAGACAATAAGTTGGACAGAATTTGCCTGAGTTTTTCGGTGTCGTATTGGGTATAATACCTATCCAAAGAAGCCAGATAATGGAGCTTAACGCCCTTACTTTCTGCAATGGAATGAAATGATTCTACAATGTAGCGGATGAAGTTGACCACATCTCCTGCCTCGGTTCGCAGTTCCATCTTGCCCGCTTCCAGTTTAGAGAGATCAAGCATTTCATTGACCAGGTTGAGAAGGCTTTTGCCATTGCGCTCAATCATATCAAGGCCTGTATCCAAATGGTCTTTGGTAGATTTTCTGATTTGCTGGACCATGCCCAGAATTACCGTAAGTGGTGTTCTGAATTCATGGGTCATGTTGTTGTACAGCTGGGTTTTCACGGTATCCAGTTCTTTGATCCGCCTGGCCTCTTTTTGTTCAAATAAAAGTTGAGCCTCCATTTTTCCCTGTTTGAGGCGATAGGTAAAATATATCCGAAGTGCGAAGGCCATCAAAACAAAGTAGATCAAATACGCCCACCAGGTATTCCACCAGGGTGGCAGGACAGAAATTTTCAAAATAGCTTCTTTTCCGCTCCAAATACCCAAACTATTGGTACCCTGAACCCTGAGTACGTAGTCACCTGCCGGAAGATGGGAAAAAGTAACAGCCCTCCTCGTTCCTATGTCCACCCAGTTATCATCCACGCCCTCCAATCGATACCGGTACTTATTTTGATCAGATGCTCTAAAGTCGAGTGAAGAAAATTCGAGAGAAATTACATTTTGCAAATGATGCAGGCTAATGGCATCAGTAAATTCGATGGCCCGTTTCAAAATACCTGTGGCATCACCCGATCGGATCACCTTGTTATCTACCATCAACTGGGTGATAAAAATATTGGGTTTAAAGGTGTCTACCAGAATTTTTTGTGGGTTAAAGATATTGATGCCGTTAACACCTCCAAAGGCAAAATCTCCATTTCGCAGTTTGGCATAGGAATAGGTATTAAATTCATTGGATTGCAAGCCTCCTGCCTGGGTAAAATGGCGGATGTCCCAGCTTTTTTTCTGCTTATCGCTATTGGCCAGAATGCAAAAAAGTCCATTATTGGTGCTTCCCCAAATATTGCCCTTGTCGTCTGCAAGGATGCCATACACTACATTGTTGCAAAGGCCTTGTTGGGTAGTGATGTGGGTAAAAGTATTATTACTCTTATTAAAAAGATTGAGTCCGCCTCCTTTGGTGCAAATCCAAATATAATTAGGGTCAGCAGGATCATCCAAAAAACAGTAAATGTGGTTATGATTGAGTGAATTTTTATCTGCATGCTTGCTTTCGTACCATTTATATACAGGATTGTTTTTTAGCACATCGCTTGATACCACCTTTATCATTCCGACTTCGGTGCCCATCCACACCACTCCCTGGGCATCTTCATAGAGGGAGGTAAAATAAATACCTGCCAACTTGGAATTTGATGGGCTGGGTGGTGTTTTAAAATTCTTTGAAACACCTGTTTCCGGATTTAAAACAACATAATTCCCTTCTACTCCACAAAACCACAAATATCCATTTTTATCTTCCAATGTGGGTTCAAGATATCCATAGCGGATGGGATATGAAATGGCGTATTGTGTTCTTTTTTTGGTAATGGGATGGATACGTTCTATTTGATGGACAAAGTGAGATTCAGAATTGCCTTTGAACTCTATAACCCAATAATCACCGTTTTTAGCTATATACACATCATGTACCATTTGATCGACAATGGAGATGTCGTCTGGCATCATTTGACCATTTGATTGGAGTAACTTAGCTTCTGACCAACCTTTGAGATAGATGCCCTTATTCAGGGTTTGCATAATTCTGCGAGGACTAAATCCTTTTGCCTGGTGATTAAATTTTTCAGATTCAAACATGTACTTGCGCAAGCCAAAACCATTGGTTGCCATCCAAAGTATGCCGGATCGGTCTCTGAACATTTTTAGACCACCTATTTTATCCTGAGCCAACAGTTTTGAAGGTGGGTCAAGTGGGCGGCCCTTTTTCCATTGGCTGATATCATAAACATTCAGCAGACTTAAATTAGAGCAGGTAATCCACAATCGTTGTTTTTCATCCGTATAAATATAGCTGCCCTGATTTTCCATCAAAGACTTATCAAACAAGGCATACGTCTGATTTGAATCGATGAGGTTATAATACTTGCTATTGGTCCAGACACTACCATTTTTATTTAATTGGAAGGTACTAAAGGGCTCTATATCTTTTTTCCATTCAAAGTTGTTGATGGCCGGATTAAACTTCATGTGTTTTCCATGGGCATTGAGCCAGGTTTCTCCTTTGGTATTGTTGTAATAAGTTAAGAAGTAATAGTCAAAGGGAATGTCAAGCTCTTCAATTTTAATGTCGGGCTTTTTTTGATGGGCATTGGGTGAAAGAGTAATTAAGTTTATTTTTTTGTTATGGGTACAAGTCATCATTCTGCCATCACTCATCTCAATAATGGGAAATTGAATCCGGTTACCTGCCAGGCTGTTGGCTTGACCCTCTTTTTGACGAATTCTTAAAAACCGGTCGGTAACCTTGTCGTAAACACTGATGCCATTTTCCTCAGTGCCTACCCAGATCCGCCCGTATCGGTCTTCGCACAAAAAGATACAGCTATTGCTGCTGATGGAAGTAGAATCATAGGCGTCGTGGCTGAATATTTTGAATTGATAGCCATCATAACGGTTGAGGCCGTCTTTGGTAGAAAACCACAAAAAGCCTTCCTTATCCTGGAGAATATCAAACACATATCCCTGTGAAAGTCCGTGTGAATTATCTAACACGTCAAATTTAAATTGGGCATCCAGCCTTAAGCTAAGAATCAGGCCAAGGACAAATGCTAAAACCAACCTTATTGTAGGTGGAAAAAAATTCATAGGTTAAAAATAGACCTAATTTGACAAATCAGCTCCAACATGACCAATAGATGATGTCTGTGGCCCACTTTTGATTAAAATTTACCATGAAAAATTGGTTTTTACCATGGTTTTGAGGGCAAAAATCAAGCTATTCACAGCTTTGGCCATGCAAGAATATAAAATTTGGCAAATCAAGGCTCACAACCTCGCAAAAAAAGACACCAAAATAAAATACTGTCAAGGGTTGTAATTTAAAACATGGGTCAATTATTATTTCGAATGACAAGAAAATTCAATATAATATATCACAAAATTCAGCCAAACAAATCCGTGCCCACAGAATATTGTTGGGTGGGTCACTTCAATTGTAAACCATCATTACTTTTCTTCGGCATACTGATCATGTAATTGCAGCCATTATGGATTAATTACGGCCTGATAAAATAAAACAACTGGAAAAAGATATTTTCATATTACTACAGGCTTCTTGATTCAAACAAAACCCGGTACAAACCTGCATTTGGTTAAAATTTCCCATGTATTAACCCGATTTATGATTGAATAGTCCTATCTCCGGCGCATCGTTTCTCCTCTATTTTGTGACAGCTATCACAAGCTCATTTATTTGTCAATTTATTAATCAAACCAACCATGATTTCTACAAAACACAATTCAGTTCAAACTTTATTCATTGCTACCAATATTAAAAGGTCGCTTGTAATGATTTTTGCCGTTTTAGGCATTAATCTATTTATGAATGCCCAGGCCACCCTGAGTGTACAAGGCATCTTAAAAAAATCCAACGGTGTTGCCCTGGATGATGGCACCTACACCATCAGGTTTAACATTTATGCCGTTGATGGCACACCATCTGGTGTATTGTGGTATGAGATTATTGATGATGTAGAATTAAATGGAGGTATTTACAGTGTAGTCTTAGGCAACAACCCGGGTACTCCATTAAACCTGGCTTTTGACCAGGACTACGAGATGGGTGTGCAGATTGGTTCGCAGGAGATGACACCCAAAATAAGGCTTACTTCTGCACCCTATGCCCTGGCATTGAGGGGTAGCTCCAATCAGTTTCCGAGTGCTGGTCAGGTATTGGCAGATGAGATAAAAGTAGCAGACGGTGTAATTGCCAGTGGCGGTGCTCCGGGAGTCAACAATGCCAATAAAAACGGATACACCTTTCACAATGGTGGAGACAATGATGGTGGTTTGTTTTCAACGGCAGACGGAGAAGTATCTGTATATGTGAACAGTTCTGAGAAGATGGAGGTTAAGGATGCCAGTACCACCTTTTATCATCCTGTTACGGCTTCATCATTAGGCACTAATCAGTTGAATTTATACAGCGACGGTGGCATTAATTATTCAACAACCAATGGGGGTAGTTATCCTGGTTGGAGATTGGCTGATGTAGATGATCTTGGTTCACACGATGGCTGGCAATCCTATTCTCCCAGCGGACAAAATACAGGCTGGAATAATGCATCTCCTGCAGGAGATCCTTGTCTCTGTAATGGCGGAACCTTTGTAGGTAATATCCTGCAACCCTCTGCCAACAATCAGGTTTTGAAAAAAATGTTTAACATACCTGGATCGTGGTCTCAAATGAAAGTTAAGTTCAGGTACTTTTTCTTCGATACCTGGGGTTGGGGTGGTGGTGATATGGCATTTGCCGGTTTTGCCAATAATGCAGCAGGTAGTACATTTAAGGTAGCCTGGTCTTTCCTGGGCAACTGGTTACAGTCCAATGGAAATTTTAACAATACAACCGCTGTCAATGCTGTCCAAATTGGAGGCCAGGGTGATTCGGACTATTATATGGATGTGGAAATGAGCGCCAGAAGAGATGGAGCCTCAAGTAGTTTTTGGGTTTTCATTGGTTCTGCATTGGATGAAGGTACTACCAACGAAACTTATGCTGTTGGGCCAATTGAGGTGTGGGTGAGATAAAAATGCACCATTCATTTATTCTTTCACTTTCTACTTGATTTATCATGAATAATAAATATAGTCGTGCATTTATTGCCCTCATAACCATGCTGGGCTTCCTATCCTTTGTCAACGCACAAAACAATTGCAATCCTACCGTGGCCGTGGACTCTGCTTCCTATGAAGGAGTTGCCTATTTTAACTACGGCAGTACTTCCAAATCTAAGAGTCAAAAATACCTTACTGCCTTATCCGTTGGTCAGGTTTTCACAGGTTACGTTGATAATTCATCCTATAGCTCCACTGTTGGATTTTATGGAAGATACCTGCTTCCTCCTTTTGCCTTAAAGGTTAATGCCACCCAGGGAGATCTGCTGGATCGCATCCAGCTATCCTGGGAAATCGACGCCTTGGGCCCATCACCCAATGAAGGATTTAACATCTACCGAGATGATATCTTTTTGGCCAGTGTGGGTCCCAATATCAGAAATTACAACGACTTCAATGTTATTGCCGGTGTGGCTTATCAATACTCAGTCAGGGGATTGAATGCCTATGGAGAGGGCAATGAAAGTTATGCCCTGGGTTTTCAGGTGCCCAACGGGGTAGTCACTGGTTGGGTAAAAACCCTAAGTGGAAATCCCGTACCCAATACTCAAATTACGCTCATGCCCATGCAGGGCTTTTCTGCCAAATTTGATGCTGCAGATGCGGCCACTGCTTCTGTCAACAATGACAGTTCTTTCATTCCTGACCATGCAGACTGGACAATGACCTTTTACATCAAGACCGGTTCGGCCAATGCCAATGCGGGAGTGATTAGTATAGGTGAGATCTTGTTGTATGTAAGGGCCAAAAACAGTAGTTCGGGTCATGAAGGCATAGAATTGGCCACTTTGCCCAGTGCAGCGCCTTTTTTGGCCGCTGATTTTGTCGACAGTCTAAAAAATGAATGGAACCACGTAACTATATCTTATGAAGAGGTTACTAAAATAATGAGACTCTATATAAACGGCGTTCTGGTTGGATTGGCTCCGTTTAATGACAACGTACCGGTAGGAGAAGAAGTGTCCAATGAAGTATTTTTTAAGTTGGGCAATACCGAAAACGGCGGGGGTTGGAATGGAAATATTGACGAATTAAGAATCTACTCCACACTACTTTCAGAATTGGACATACCAGAGATCATGCACGGTACCGCCTCTTCTCAAACACCTAATCTCGATTTTTATTGGAAGATGGATGAAGAACTGGGAGAGAAGTCATACGATATCAAAAATAGATTAAAATTATTTTTCTGTGGGGCATCCTTTGATTCAGACATTCCTCCCGTGCGCACGGCGGGAACGACCAATAAAGAAGGATATTATAGAATTGAATCTGCATCCTACGGAACAGGTACAACGTTTTTGGCAGAGCCTATGAAATCATTTTACCTTCATAAAGCTGTAAAATTTACAAGAAACAGCAGTTCATATGCCAGCTTACCAAATTTTGCAATACCTAAAAAATCTACTCTTGAGCTTTGGGTCAACACCTCAGGTGCTACAGGACCTCAGACCATCTTGAGTAAAAAATCTACAGGTAATGAACTCCGTGTCTATCTAGAGCCCTCAGGAATCAATCAAACACTCAAAGTATCACTTAATGGTTCATCCCATTCATTTGGCCTGCTCGGCAATGGATACCAACACCTGGCCATAACACTCGATAGTGCGGCCGGCACATTACATCTGTCTAAAAACGGCATTTCGATCGGAAGCCATTCTTTTGGCTCTCTAATAGGCAATCTCAGTGAAGGAAACCATTCATGGAAGATGGGTGCACATGATGGGGGAGACTACTATAATGGATTGATTGATGAATTTGCGGTTTATGATACCATTCTATCAACTGTTCAAATTACAAATCATTACAACAGTGCGCGTAATATTCAAGATGCAGATTTGTATGTCTATTTTCCTATGGACGAAGGAGCTGGTAACAGGATATCCAATGTGGGTTCACATTTTATGGAGTTTGGAAGTCTTTCCAATGCAGGCTGGTCTTCTTTTTCACCCAATCAGGAAGAAGAGCCCCATGTGTTTACCCCCAGAACCAGACAGGTTACTTTAAATCCAAGCGTAACCTCTGTTGATCAGGTTGATTTTACCGACCAATCAACGGTTGCCGTTTCCGGATATGTAAGGTATAAAAACACGGATTGTTTTGCTCCCAATGTAGAAATTTTAGTCAATGGCGCATCCTATAATCCTAAAATATTTACTGATTCAACGGGTAAATTTTCAATTGATTTTGACCCCGGAGCCACAGCGCGTTTAGAACCCAAATTCGAAGACCATAATTTCATACCCGCATTTTGGGATGTAACCAATGTAAACAGCCCTATAGCTGGTATCATTTTTAATGATGTTACTACGAGAAAAGTAAGTGGACAGGTTGCAGGTGGACTTTGCAGAAAATCAGTAATCAAAGCCCCAGCTGGCGATGCACAAAACCAAGGCACCGTTTGTGTGGTCGAAGTAAGAGCAGTTGATGGCTGTTTGGTTAGGGCAATAACCATTGATAATCAGGAAGGTGATTTTGAATTTTTGGAATTACCTCCACTTGAAAAAATGACAGTAGCAGTCATTGAACATTCCAATGCGGAAATTAAAAATGCATTTCAGGTTCAGGGTGGGTCAACCGTTGACTTAACAAAATCAGATACAATTATAGATTTTATATACTTTGCACCACCAGAAGTTGAAATTGCAGCAGGGCTAGATACAGTCCCTAATTGTCTACCGGCAAAAATAGTGTTGGAAAAATCTGAAAATATTACCATAGAAATAAAAGTGAAGGAAACCTATGTTTCAACGCCTTTAGACGACGGAATATGTTATTTAGATACGGCAGATCTTCAAATAATTAATGGATTTGCTGACACACGTATCGACACAACTCTTAGTGGGGGAAGTTTGCAATATTTGTTTAGGGTAGGAAATCCTAATCCTTCGCCTCCGTATCTTAAAACTCTACAAATCATTGCTACTTCTGTTCCGGCGGGTAGAATTGGAAGTCTAACGGAGCAGGCCATCGTAACAGGTACTGTAAACAAATTACAGACATTTACTACTATGATGCCGTTTATGCCATCTGTTATCCTGCGAGATCCACCAGGTGATGGCAGTTCATCTTTTATTGAAAAAACAGAAAAAGTCTGTAAAACGACAGAACTTTCAATGGAAGTAGAAGCGGGTGTAAGTGGAAGTGTAGACATAGAAATAGCACCTACCATCCAATTTGTGGTAGCCCCATTTGGTTTGGGTAAAATTGTCACCGTGGATCCTGATTTTCAAATAAATATTGAAACAGAAGTAACTTATAGTAAAGTTACATCAAACTCATTCCAGACTTGTGTTAGTTTTAACAATAGAATTGCCACCAACGACGGTGAATTAATTGTTGGCGGTGAAAGAGGTGGGGATTTATACGTAGGTGAAGCCATCAATCTGGTTTTCGGGTTTGCGGATAAAGTTTCATTTGACACCTGTACTGTTGATGTTAAACAAATTGTGGAAGTCGAGCCAGGCAATTTTGCCACTACTTTTGTTTATTCAGAATTTAACATTAAAAATAATGTAATACGATATCTGAATGAATTATCGGAAAGCATGGACACTGATTCTGCTGACAGAGTCAACTATCTTGAATCCATTGACAGATGGGAAGCTATAATTGACCGAAACGATAGCTTAAAACAGAAAGCCAAACTAGTCCGAAATCTCTCATTTGATGCAGGTGTTGAATATGCCTATTCAGAAACAGCCGACACTACAGACACCAAATTTGATCAAAATGGTGTAAATACGGATTCAAAAATTGGTACCACCTTTGGCTTTTCTGGAGACAATGCCGGGGCGAAATTTAAAATAAATGCGATTGTTAAATCAAGCAATACCTGGAAAACTGAGAATGGAACCGAAAAGGGTTTGACCACCGGATACACTCTTAAGGACAATGATCCTGGAGATGCATTCACAGTTGATGTAGCAATGGACACCGTTTATAAAACACCTGTATTTAGAATACGTGCAGGACAGTCTTCATGTCCTTGGGAACCAGGTACTGCAAATAGAGAAGCTCCCAATCTTCAAATTGGAGAAGGTTCTCAGTTCACAGCGGTAAATGTACCCGCCAATGAGCCGGCTGTATTCAAACTTAACCTTGGTAATCTAAGTGCCACCAATGAAGACTGGACCTATGGCTTTACAGCCATTGCAGGTAGTAATCCGGATGGAGCCATTATAAAGGTCAATGGGCAACCTCTGAACAACAATACAATACAGTATGTTGTTCCTTACAATTCATCTATACCTATCACCCTTACTGTAGAACGAGGCCCAATAGCTTATGAGTACGAGGGTTTGAAAGTAGCATTGGTTTCTGAATGTGAATTGGCAAGAGATTTCGCACTTTCTTTACAAAGTGATTCTATGTTCTTTTCTGCTATAGATCTTGGGGTGGATTTTATTAGACCTTGCAGTGAAGTGAATATCAACGTTCCTGAGCAAAACTGGGTAGTTATTAATAATGACCCACTTCAACCAGGAACTTTAAGAAGAATTACTGTTACTGGTTATGATCTAAATTCCCCAGATTTTCAGCTGATCCGCTTACAATACCGCAGGACCGATGGTAATGGTGCTTGGATTAACCTACCAACACCAACTGGAATTTATGAAGCTTATAATCCTAAATGGTCGGGCTTCAATTCAATTCCTAACGATCCTGATACCTTGTTGTTACAACCTGACTTTACTCAATTTATGTGGGATACGGATGAAATAGCTGATGGCAACTATGAAATTCACGCATGGGCAGTTTGCTCAGGTGATGCATCTGACAAACCTGGCTATTCAGATATAATAAAAGGTAAAATTGACCGTGAACCACCAAAACTGGTTGGTGTACCACAACCTTCAGATGGTGTTTTCCACGTAGGGGACGAAATATCATTTACCTTCAATCAAGATATTAATTGCAATAAAATAATTCAAGCAGATTTGCTGAATGCCAACAATGTAGGTTTGTATGATGCTGAGACCGGGCAGTTGATTGATGCAACCATTTCATGTGTTGGCAATAAAATTGTAATCAATCCCAATTTTCAAAACAAATTCTTTGAAAATAAGATCATGAGAGCAGAACTGCATAACATCCAGGATTTAACCGGAAATGTTATGTTGGCAGCCGATTGGGAATTCTACGTAGACCGCAACGAACTGGCCTGGCTCACCGATAGCATTGAGATCGTGAAATATGCAGATGAATCTAAAACGGTATCAGCAAAGATTCACAACCGGGGAGGTTATCCAGTGCCTTACAGCTTTGTCAATTTACCGGCGTGGGTACATGTTTATCCAGATAGAGGCACCCTTGTGGCCAACGAGATCCAGGAAGTATTTTTTACGGTTGGCAAAGACCTTGATCTGGGCATGATCGAAGATACTATCATCCTGAAAACAGAGACAGGTATCAATCCATTCTTTATGGGAGGTACTGAAAACCTCAACCTCAGAAACACCAATCTTTGCAGACCTGAAAATTGGGTGATGAACTTTGATGGCTTTAATTCCAACAATTACAGCTACTCCATGAATTTTATCCTACAGCTCAACATTGAGGGTACACTTTCTTCAGATGAAAATGACATCGTTGGGGCTTATGTTGGCAACGAACTGAGGGGCATAGCAAAAATTGAATACCAGCCATCCATTAATAAGTACATTGCCTTTATGACGGTTTATAGCAATGCTACCAATGGCGAGTTGATCAAATTCCAGATATGGGATGCATCGGACTGTAAGCTTTATGCGTATGCACAGGAGAGTTTCAATTTTGCCGCAGACGACATTGAAGGTACCATTACCAACTGTACGGTATTGCATACCAGTGGTACTCTATTGCGAAAAATTTACCTAAATGA
>JAGNSQ010000104.1:4249-11010 GCA_017987975.1 Saprospiraceae bacterium | reverse complement strand
AAAGGCCATGGCTAGTAAATTGTCGAGAATCCACCATTGGGTAAAAAAGAGCAGAATCAGGCCTCCAAACATAAACAAAGTAGAAACCGCATCGGCAATGAGATGCCTTCCAGTGGCCATAAGCTGCTGAGAATGAATAATTTTACCCCGGTTAACGCAATATTTTCCACCAAAATAATTAAGTGATCCCGAAATGGCTACCAGTACCAAACCAATGTCCATTTGATCAATTGGTTTGGGCGTTCCCAGGCTCTGGTAACTTTTATAAAAGATGACAACGCCGGTAATGGCAATCAAAAAGCCTTCAAAACTGGCAGACAAAAACTCAATCTTGCCGTGGCCATAAGGATGGTTTTTATCTTTCGGCAACATAGCAAACCACAAGGCTGCCAAACCTGCTACAGAACCAATGATGTTGATAATCGACTCCAGACCGTCTGTAAGGATGGCCAGCGAGGTCGTTAAATACCAGGCCAGAATCTTCAGACAAAACTGAAAGACTGAAAAAACCAGTACTTTTTTCTGGAGCTGAAAGGATTCCAAATTGAATAATTTTTGCACAAGTTAAGGTAGAAATTCAGGAAATGAGTAGGTTGGCTAATTTAGAAATAACCCTAAACAACTTTTATTTATGTGGTATAATGTGGAGTCATTAAAAACCACACATATTAGGAAATTTAGTAATATGATTAAAGATAAGATCTAGCTTTTCGATTTGTTTTATTATCCTATAATTAATATTATGTTAAATTGATGGAAATCACATTAGCCTATAGGTCTATTCTATACATATTATTAATTTCTATAATATGACACTAAACCCTTACCCATTCTCTCTAATCTTTAAAGAATATTAATCCCAGATATACCTTACCCATGTACGAATACCTTCATCATGGTATTCAATAACCCGGTAGCCGGGCCGATAATGATCTGCGGCAAATGATTCGGATTTATCACTTATTTGCACAATGGTAGATGGCGTTATATATACAGTCAAATTCCCGTACACAAGGGTGCGTTCTGTGTGGTAATGACCGGTAAATATCTGGTGACGACTACCAGAAGCCAGAATTACTTCCAAAAAAGAAGGTCGCTCCTGCATTGCATAATGTCCGTCCATGTGAGGTACACCGGCTAAGAGTGGCGGATGGTGCATAAAGATACCGTCTATCCCTGTATTTATTTCAGTTTTAAACCAGTTCAACTGATCCTCGTCCAGTTTGCCAATTATGGTATTCAGAAACAAAAATTTAAACCCATCCACATGGATTGAAAAATAAGGTTTTTCACCCTGGATCTCAGCATAAACCTGAGTCAATTTTTCTACATCATCATGATTGCCCCCAATAACCCGGTAGGACACTCCCCTACTGTCCATTTCAGATTTAATCCACTGATATACATCAACTTGTACATCATCGTGACCAAGATCACCACTCAATACCACTAAGTCGGGCCGCTCCAACATGGCATTGTCTAAAACTGTCAAAAAGTTATTTTGAACATTAATTTCATTTGTTAATTCAAATAACTTATTTATATGAATGTCAGTTATTTGTACTATCTTCATTAAAGTTTTACTTTATTCTGAAATTAACTTTAAAACGGCATCCATCACATCTTCTGCATAGGGCTTTGTAAAGTAGTCTCCATCCGATCCAAATGGTGTTCTATGTTCTTTGGCAGATAAACAAACCGGCTTGGCATCGAGATGCTGAAACCCTCCCTGCACATTGACAATTTCATTGAGCATGTATGCGGTAGCACCTCCCGGCACATCTTCATCAACAAATAAGATTCTATTGGTTTTCTGCAGACTGTTGAGAATAATGCCATCCAAATCAAAAGGCAAAAGGGTTTGAGCATCAATAATCTCAGCTGAAATGCCATATGCTTTCATCATTTCATTGGCCCTGATTACCTCTCTCAGACAAGAGCCGTAACTTACAATCGTAAGATCACTACCGTGAACCAATACCTCAGGTCTACCCAGTGGCACAGTAAAACTTGATAGATTGACCGGCAACTTTTCCTTTAAACGATATCCATTCAAACATTCAATGACAATTGCCGGATCATCGGACTGCAGCAAGGTATTGTACATTCCGGCTGCCTGTACCATATTTCTTGGCACACAAACATACATACCTTTGAGCGAATTGACCAATAAACCCATTGGACTTCCGGCATGCCAGATTCCTTCCAATCGGTGACCCCTTGAACGAATGATAGCAGGAGCCTTTTGAATACCATTTGACCTGTACCTGAGTGTTGCCAAATCATCTGTCAAAGGTGAAAATGCATAGGTAAGGTAATCCAGGTATTGAATTTCAGCTATTGGCCTGAAACCTCTCATCGCTGTGCCTATGGCCTGACCAATAATCGTCCATTCTCTAATTCCAGCATCAAAAATTCTATTGGGGCCAAATTTGTCCTGCAAGCCGGCAAAACCCTGGTTAACATCCCCAATCTTACCCACATCTTCGCCAAAGGCAATAAGTTTATCGTTAGAGCCAAAAGCTTGTTCAAAAAACTTATTTAAAATTTGGTGACCGCTCAATTCCTCTGGCTCATTGCCAAAATCGGCCTTCACTTCCGCAACATTTAAAGCCGACTGAGAGCCTTCGCTGTACAAATGCTTCTGGTAACGTTGCCTCCCTTCTGATTTATATTTCTGAATAAATGCTGATAGTTCCTCAAATGAATTACCACTTGCCTTGATTTTGTGGTCCATTTTTCTGGCCAGATGTACCAACTCAGAAAACACAGGGTTAACAGCTGCAGCCATCTCTTCTTTTTCTTTGGCCACCTCGTCCTGCCAACCTTTTGCCTCCGCTTTGGCGATCAACTGATTTAATTGGTGCCCCACTTCTTTGATGGGTTTTGAATACGCAGCCCAAGCCTCATTTTTTTCGTTTTTGGCGTATTCACGGGCGTCTATAGACAGCTGATCTAACTCTTCCTGACTGATAATGGCATTGGCGACCATCCAATCACCCATTTTAACAATGCAGTCAAAATCTTTTTCCCAATCCAATCGTTGTTTTGACTTGTATCTTTCATGGGATCCGGATGTGCTGTGGCCTTGTGGCTGGGTGACATCGGTTACGTGAATGAGCGCGGGCTTGTGATTTTTTCTGGCCAGCTTGGTAGCCGCTTCAAAAACAGCACATAGCTCCGGATAATCCCAAGCCTTAGCTGTATAAATGTAAATGCCTTCCCCCGAATCATCAATGAGGAAACCTTCCATTGCTTTAGAAATAGAAGCTTTAACAGTCTGAAGTTCTTTTGGAACAGATATGCCATAGCCATCATCCCAAACCGCTACAACGAGTGGTACGTTCATTACGGCTGCGGCATTCATGGTTTCCCAAAAGGCTCCTTCTGAAGTGGAAGCATCACCTATGGTGCAAAAGCTAACTTCATTCCCACCAGCCGTAAAATTAGAGGCATTCTTGATTTCTGATTTTTTATACAATGAACTTGCCAAAGCCAGACCCAGCGCTCTTGCCATTTGGCCTCCGGTGCAGGAAATGTCGCTACTGGAATTGTATTGCACCATGGTATTCACCCAGTTGCCATCACCATCAACAGATGGAGTGGCAAAGTGACTATTCATTTGGCGCCCTCCAGAAAAAGGATCATTATCTACATCTGCATATAGCTGGGCAAAAAAGTCTTTTACAGAACAAATACCTAAGGCCATGACCAGGGTCTGATCCCGGTAATAACCCGACCTCCAATCGCCTTTTTCAAAAGCTTTTGCCATGGCGATTTGGGCTACTTCCTTGCCATCTCCAACAATTCCGAATTTTGCCTTGCCAGTAAGTACTTCTTTTCTGCCTATGACACTGCACTCCCTGCTTACTACTGAAAGCCAGTAATCATATACTACTTGTTTTCTGAATTGGTCAAATTCTGAGGATTCTGATAGCGCAGGTACAATGTGGGTTAGGTCACGTTGTATCATGTGAGGTTGATTTAAACACAAAGATACAAAACATTCATCTCCTCTGACGTACGTTAACACATTCAATTCAAAATTAAATTTGCTAATCAGCGGAATTTTCTCTCAATCATTGCGAAAATTTGGCAAAATCAACTTAACACAATATTAACAGCAAGAGGGTGAAACTTTGTGGTACACTTTTCGTGTTTACGTTATATCTTTGTAAAAAATAATCTATCCAAAAAATGAGAAAATTTTTATTTGTATTGACAATTCTTTTTTCAGGTCTCATGGCTCAGGCTCAAGTTGAAGTTAAACCAACCGTTCCTGTTACCGGGACTGAAACACCAGCAGCACCACCAACAAAAGCTGTGATGACATTTACTGATGGCAATTACGACACGGATTGCGATTATGGTACTGTAGACTACAATGGTGAGCCATTAAGGGTAGTAAAATTTAAAAATACCGGTACTGAGCCATTGGTAATTATGAATGCAAGAGGCAGTTGCGGATGCACAGTTCCTAACTGGCCAAAAGAGCCAATTCTTCCAGGTGAAGAAGGGCAAATCGAAATAAGATACGCAACCAACAGAGTTGGAAAAATCGACAAAAGAGTAACTGTTACCACTAATGAAGGAAAAGAACACATCATCAGGGTAATTGGTAATGTTTTGGAAGCGCCAAAAAAGGAAACTGAAGAAGCAGTTCCAACTAGCGCACCTAATATCATCAAAGGAGGAAACTAATAATTTTCCCTAAAAATCTAATCCCCACTGGTGTTACACCGTGGGGATTTTTATTTATAGCATGTTATATCTGATTTCTCCTTCAAAAACCATGAGGGAACCGAAAACTCTTTCCGGTATCCCACTTACCACTCCACAGTATCTTGCTGAGGCTAAAGAGATAAACGACCATTTGAAAAAATTGAGCCTTACCGATCTCGCCGGCAAAATGAAGTTAAGTCCCAATTTGGCTCAACAAACGTATGATGACATTCAGCGGTTTGGTCAAAAATCTGCTCGTCATGGGGCAGCTATTCATAGCTACTCTGGTGATGTATATAAAGGACTGATGGCAGAATCGCTGACTCAAAAACAATTAATTTTCGCTCAGGATCATGTTTTTATTCTTTCAGGTCTGTATGGCATATTGCGCCCTTTGGACGGCATATATCCCTATCGTTTGGAAATGGGCTTGAATATGAAAGTAGGAATCAGCAGCAACATTTACAAGTTTTGGGGCAGCAAGTTGGCAGATACCATTCAAAAAACAGAGACAACCCCCATCATCAATCTGCTTTCGGAAGAATATTTTTCAGCTGTAGGCCCTTACCTCGATCCAACCAAAATCCTGCATATCCATTTCAGAGAAAATATGGGTGAAAAACTTCAGTTGAAGTCGGCCTTTGCGAAAAAGGCCAGAGGGCTTATGTGTCGATTTGGCATTGAAAACAAAATAAAGAAGATCGATCAGTTGAAGGATTTTGACGTGGATGGATACCGTTTTTTGTCTTCAGCTTCGGATAAAGACAACTGGTATTTTGTTCGTTAAATTGATCAATTTAATATACCGTAAACCAATTCAGTAAGCAGCTGACCATCGTTTTTGCTGCGATTGTTTACTCCTTTTGATTCTACATCTGCCATCCGGATATTCACCAAAATTTCTCTGATTTTTTTAAGGGAAAAGTTCCTGGCCACAACTCTATAATCTTTGACAAAAAAAGAAGTGGTAAGTCCCAATTTTTTCTGGAGTACCATATCGCCCTCTGCCTGGTATTGCGCTGCCACCATAGCCTTTTGAAAATAATTGAATAAATTAAGTACTGTAACCTGAATGGGATTTTCTTTTGGGTTGTCGGCAAAATATTTGGCAATCAAAAACGCTTTTGCTTTATTCTTTTCACCTAAGGCCTTTTGGAGCTCAAAAACATTAAATTCTTTGCTGATGCCAATTTGGTCCTGGATTACTTCAAGACTTATTTTAACTCCCCTGCCCTGGCTCAATGCCAGTTTATCTAACTCGTTGGCAATTTTAGAAAGGTCATTTCCCAGATAGTCTGCCAGTATCTGAGCCATTTTATCATCAATTCCAAGTTGAATGGACTTGGCATATCCCAAAATCCATGCAGGAAGCTGATTGTCGTATAATTTTTTGGATTCAAATACCACCTGATCGGAAAGGGCCTTTGCCAAAGCCAATCTTTTATCGAAACTTTTGTGTTTATGTACCAGTACCAGGATGGTGTGAGGAACAGGTTTTTTTGCGTAATCAGCAAGGTCCTTGAGCGTCTTCATTTCCTGGGCTTCCCGCACAATAATCACCCGCCTGTCTGACATGAGTGGAAACTGTCGGGCCTCATCGATGATGGCTCGATGATCCACATCTTTGCCGTAAACTACAGTTTGATTGAAAGCCTGAGCATCTTCAGAAAGGAGATGATGCTCTATCCAGGTAACCAGGGTGTCGATAAAATAAGGCTCATCCCCGTGCAGGAGATATACATTTTTAAACTTCCCCGCTTTTAAATCATTGAGGACTTGTTCGTGGGTCACTTTCCTCCTTTTTGATCAGGCATGCCAACCTGCAAAACATCGCGATCAAAAAGATACAACCCTCCTTTATCATCACCAATCATCTCCAGTTTGTCATTCAAAGTTCTGGCCAATCTTTCTTCTTCAATTTGCTCTGCCACATACCACTGAAGGAAATTATGTGTAGCATAATCTCTTTCTTCCAGAGCAATATCTACCAGGTTGTTGATGGCTTCAGATACCTTTATCTCGTGGTTGAGTAATTCTTT
>JAGNSQ010000104.1:0-4149 GCA_017987975.1 Saprospiraceae bacterium | reverse complement strand
TGCTGGGTAGCCGGATTGGGCGATAACACCAAACCCAGGTTGCTTAGCTCAGATGTGGCAGTACTGATAGAACAGTCTTTTAAGAATGGAATCCTTTGAAAATCTTTGAACAACACTTTTTCAATGTCTGATTGAGGAGTTCTGAACCAATCCATCAACAAACTGGCATAAACCGATCTGAAATCGTATTGCATCGCTACTCCTTCTTCAGCATCTATTGGGTCTGATATTTGAGGATTCTGTCCATAAACACCTGCATTGACACAAGATCCAAACACAAAAAGAGGAGCTGCCGTACCATGGTCAGTACCAAAACTATCATTGGCTTTTATCCTCCTTCCAAATTCTGAAAAGGTCATACCCACTACCCTATTGTCAACTCCAAGGGCTACGAGGTCATTTTGAAATTCCTGGATGGCAGTACCCAATACTCCTAGTAAGTCGGAATGCTCTCCATTGATTGCATCACCACCTACCACCTGATTGGCATGGGTATCATACCCCCCCTGGCTTACTACATAAATTTTTGTTTTCAACCCTCCAGAGATTAGGTTGGCCACTATTTTTAGTTGCTGTGCCAGGTTATTTCCTTCGGTATAAGTTACCAGGTTGTTGCCTTTATCAAATGCCGCCAGCACTTGCTCAGAATAAGCATTGGTTTGTCTGACTACATCTCTCAAATACAATAATTCACCTGAGTGACAACTACCATCTGTTGAACCAGGAACCGTTTCATTGAGGGTTTTAATATCTTCTTCACTGTTGACTGTAAAACTATAATTTGATGTCTGCCCCTGACAAGTTTCTGAAACTACAAAACCAAGCGTTATAGCAAACGGATCGGGATTGGCTTCATTGGGATATCCCTCAGGATAACCCGGGTAATTGAGATCAAAGTACCTACCCAGCCAGCCCGTTGAAATATATTGCTCTGCATCAGATGCGGTTGTCCATATATCTGTTGATCTAAAGTGAGATCTATTTTGATTAGGATAACCCACACTTTGAACTACAGACATTTGGCCGTTTTTATACAAGGCCTCAAAGCCAGTTAATGCGCTGTGAAATCCGTTGGTAGCTGATATTTTTAAAACAGATGAGGAAGGAAGCAAAATACTTTCTCTGGCTTTTACCAATGCGTCGTACTGATCCAATGGTATAAAAGTATTTAATCCATCGTTGCCTCCATTCAATTGAACGAGTACCAAAACTCTGTCATCTTCAGGGTTAACCAAACTGGCCAAACTTGATTTTGCAATTGCCGTTACTTCCACTCCCCTGAGCAATACAGGTAAAGTCATCAATGAACTTGTTTGTATAAATGTTCTTCTTTTCATGATTTCTAATTGTGTAATGTAGGAATGAAAGATTAGGATAATTGGTATTCGGGCATTTTCATCATGTAGGCATAGAGTAGCCTAAGCTTCCCCTCTACTGCCCGTCTTAACACAAGGTCATTGGGAGCAGCCAAATGGGCTTCATACTCTACTGTCCATTCATAATCAGGCAAGCCCGGTATCATAAGTTCTTTGAGGGTGGCCAATTGATCCTCATTCAAAGGTTTAGGAAAAAGCACAAGGGCAACATCGTTGATCAGACTTTCAATATCTGCCGGATTTGAAAATCCCTTGATGGTGTTGAGAACATCGATGTCGAGACGAATACCACGGGTGTTCAGGTTCAGCGTAGCCAAGGCATCTGTATAGGACTTGCGCAGTGGTAAGGTCACACTATTGATCCATGTTTGGTAAAAAAGCGGTTCCTGGTAGTAAGCCTTCCAGCCGGCAACACTTGGTAAGCCGTAATACCTCATCTGAAGGAGGGAGCTAAACTGAAAAAAGGCATTCCAGGTAGTGTATTGCTGCACTGCATCGCCTGCTACCACTATTCCATTTTGGCTGGTTGCCGAGGCAATAAAATCTAGCGGGTTTTTAATCATACAACCAAAATCACTGTAAAAATGAGCACTGGAAAGCAAAGCAATTACAGCGGGTTTTATTTCGTAATTATTATCTCTGATGATTTGTGCCAATGGTGCTATAACCGCATTTTCAATACTTTCGTCAATGGCATAGTAAACAAACCAACGATACAGTTTTCTGGCAATAAACCTGGATACTTCTTCTTGATTAAAGATAATATCAATGAGGGTTTTGTATTCCTCAGCACCGCCATTGCTGATGGTTACATTATTAAAACGATGGCTTAATTTTTTACTACCGGTATCATGTTGATTTGGGCGGAAGGTAGAGGTAATGATGTCAAGGTTTGGACTTCTGAAACCAACATCGGTCCAACCTGTTAATACTTTGGCAATTGCCAACACATCTTCTTCCGTATAATTGGTATAATCACCCGGTCCCGCGATGGGACCTTTTCCGATGGTAAATAATTCTAGGAGTTCTCTGGCATAGTTTTCATTAGGCGCGTTTTTTGTATTTTGATTACCATTTAGGTACCGCAGCATGGCAGGATCAATGGTCATTTTCCTGGTAAAATCTTTGAAGTTGCCCAATGGATTTTGCCTGAAAG
This sequence comes from Saprospiraceae bacterium, assembly GCA_017987975.1. GTDB lineage: Bacteria > Bacteroidota > Bacteroidia > Chitinophagales > Saprospiraceae > JADKBO01. The sequence continues at coordinate 1,617 of JAGNSQ010000104.1, read as the reverse complement.
TATCAATGTACTTAAAATTGTACCTCGCTTCATTGATGTCAGCAATTGGAAAATGATTGTGCCAAAATAAGGTCATCTTCTCCCTTAAATTCATCTCTCTGGCCATCAATCTTCCCATCGTCCAGCCATTAAGGGATCTGAATCTGTAATTATTCGTGTTATTGACCGGGTCAAATCTTTTATTCACCCAGGATGTCCCAATCGGGACATTGGGATCTGATTCAAAATCATAGTTGATAGGCAGATCTGTTACCGGTTGAAGGTTGGTTAATATGGAAAGAGAGACATCCATGCCCTGGGTATAAAAGGCTTTGATGTCTTCATATCTGGCTCCAAAAACAGTTCTTCTCAATAAGTGGGCTGCATGATTCCGGGTCCAGCTTCCTGTGTATTTTTCGAGGCTTAGTGGTGGCATAGCAGCCGATTTTTGTTCTACTGAACTGGGCTCCAATAATTGCTGAAAAAATGATCGTCTGTGCATATCAACTGATGTTAATGGTGATCAAAAAAACAAGATACGGCACTTTGATACCAAATTATACTTTGGGTTTAATCCCAAAACAAAAAATTATCTTTCACCAAATATCAGGCTGCCCACTCTTACCATATTCGCCCCCCTGGAGAGGGCCAACAGGTAGTCGCCCGACATACCCATAGACAGAGTATTGAAATAAGGAAAATGTATCAAATATTTTTCTAATATATTGTCATACAAGCTTTTCAATTGATCAAATTCTCGCTCGACCTTTCTTATATCATCAGTAAATGATGCCATCCCCATTAGTCCACACACAATTAAATGTGGAAATAATCCTGATAAAACTTTTTCTAAAATAATTAAAACTAATGAAGGTTCTAACCCAAATTTGGTATCTTCTTCAGCTATTTTGACCTGAAGGAGGATGTTGATCTTCCGATTCTGTTTTTTCGCCTCACTTTCGATTTCTTTTAGTAGTTTTTCACTATCAACACTGTGAATCAAGCTAACATAAGGCAAAACCTGTTTAACTTTATTGGTTTGAAGGTGGCCTATCAAATGCCATTGAATATCATTAGGCAAGTAGGGTTGTTTTTCAACAATTTCCTGCACTTTATTTTCACCAAATATCCTTTGTCCCATATGATAGAGTGCCATAATGTCTTCCACTGGCTTTGTCTTACTAACAGCCACAAGCGTAGCATTGGCATTCATGCAATGTTGTAAAACCTGCTGGTAACCTTCAACTTTTATCATTTGATGAACTTTTGACAGCTGATTAATTTTCCCTGAAACAAAAATTTTACGATGTAGATGCCCTTAGGCAATTCATTTATGTCCATTGAGGTCAAAACTTTATCAGTCTGTTGAGTATGTAGTGTTCTACCTTGTACATCAGATATGACAACCAAGACCTGCTCTGAAGATTTAATTTGTAGAAAATCATTTGCCGGATTGGGAAACATTTCAATGTCATTATTAATGGAAAAATGGGTTGAACTAGAATTTACTAAAAAGGGAGTTGAATAAAATTGAACACCCCCACCAAAATTGCCCAAAACCAAATCCCAAATTCCATCTCCATTGACATCCGCTAATTCTGTATTGAGTTTATTACCTCTGTGTACTTTACCAACATT
>JAGNSQ010000231.1 GCA_017987975.1 Saprospiraceae bacterium | reverse complement strand
GAAATAGCCAAAGAATACAGACCCTCTATCGATGCTGAAAAAAGGGACCACTTGCTCAATGGCTGGGCAAAAGCAATCAAAGCGAGCATAGGATGGACTCAATAATTAAAAAAAGATGAATGCAATTGTAGCAGAGTTTGTGGGCAGTGCCCTCCTCATAGTTTTTGGTAATGGTGTAGTAGCCAATGTGGTTCTGGATAAATCAAAAGGTCAGAATTCAGGCTGGATTGTAATTGCCTGGGGCTGGGCCATTGCGGTCTTTATTGCTGTTTATTGTGTGGGTAGATTTAGCGGTGCTCACCTGAACCCGGCCGTGAGTTTTGCTATGGCTTTAACCGGCAAGTTATCCTGGATGCTATTGCCCCAATACTTGTGCTCACAGCTTGCAGGATGTATGTTGGGCGCCGCCCTTGTGTGGATAGTATACCGCGATCATTTTAATGCTACCACTCAGCCGGATGCTATTCAGGCTTGTTTTTGCACCGCACCTGCGATTTATAAGCCGTGGCAAAATTTCATCACAGAAGCCCTGGCAAGTTTGATTTTTATACTGGCAATTTTATTGCTAACGGCACCTACATCAGGCTTAGGTTCATTGGAAGCACTACCGGTTGCTCTGCTGGTGTTAGGGATCGGACTTTCATTGGGTGGACCCACTGGATATGCTATCAACCCCGCCCGGGATCTGGGGCCAAGAATTATACATGCCATTTTACCCATCAGAAACAAGGCGGGCAGTTCATGGCATTATGCGTGGGTACCAGTGGCAGGACCCATTGTGGGTACATACCTTGCAGTGACAATACACTCTTTTCTGATTCTCTAATTTAATACTATGTACGCATATAAAAAGAGAATACTCATTATTGGGATTGCCCTGGTATTATTAATTGGGCTTGGGAGTCGAATGGCTCACAGAGTCAGTTTGAGAGAAAAGGATAATAAATTTAATACCCATTGGTATGATGGAAATGCCGAAGTAAGCAGTTATGAGCTGACACAAAACCGTTATGGAGAATTAAGAAAAGGTGATGCAGTATTGATTTATGTAACAGAGGACTTTTCAAAATCAAAACAGGTTAAACTTGACCGTCCGGATGAAAATAAAAATGACGCCATTAAAGTATTAAAGCTCAATAGTACTAAAGAGTTCAGAACCGGCATTTATCCTTACCACCTAATGACCTCTGTTTTTACAGAAGTTGAAAAAGTACAGACTTTAAAAACAAGTCATTCTGTCCAGGAATGGTGTGGTCATACTTTTTCACAGTTAAACAGAGAAAAAAATGGGTATAGAATAAGAGGCTTTTCCTATTTTCAGAGTGAAGGCGACACAGACCAAGCCTTGCCTGAGGTATTGTTAGAAGATGAAATATGGACATTGCTCAGGATTAATCCAAATGCTATACCGATTGGCCGACAAAAATTCATAGAAAGTGGGCTTATCCAAAGACTTCACCACAAAAAACCCGGTATAACAGAGTGTACCATTAGCAAAGCAGACACTCTTTGGGAAGCCAGACCATTGGCTTGTTTGACCCTTGAGATGACTAACAGAAAACTGACAATTTACAGAGAAAAAGACTTCCCTTTCTCTATTTATGGATGGGAAGAAAGTTATGCTGAACACGGAGGAAGGGTGCTCACCACAAGGGCAAAATTATTGCGACAATTCAGACTACCCTATTGGAAACTAAATAATTTGTCGCATGCTGGTTGGAGGGATTCACTGGCTTTGCGTTATCAGTGATATAAAAATTTCGAAAAAATTCCTATCTTGCGAAGGGTTTCACATATGTGAAATATTTATTATAAATTAAGTAGTTTTGGCAAATAATATTTCGGAAAGAAGTCAGGGAAACTGTGAATTGTGTAACGGACAAACAGCCACTGTTGAGATGTTGGTTGGTCCTTCATTAGCAGAAGAGATGCACAACCAGGTACACTGTTGTGCAGTTTGTGTTGAAAAAAGAGTTGATCCTGCGAGTGATCCCGGATATTGGAGGTGCCTGACAGACACCATTTGGAGTGAGCATTCGCCGGTGAAGGTTACTGCGTGGAGGATCTTGAACCAGATTAATGACCAGGATTGGGCCAATGATTTATTGATGTCAATGTACCTCGACGAAGACGAACAGAGCTGGGCAGAAGCTGGCTTGGACCAAGGATCTGGTGAAGTACACAAGGATGCCTTTGGGCAGGTTCTACAAACCGGTGATGCCGTAAGTCTAACCAAAGATTTAGATGTAAAAGGAGCCAATTTTACTGCCAAAAGGGGCACAACCGTAAAAAATATCAGATTGGTAGAAGGAAATACCGGTCAGATTGAAGGAAAAGTAAATGACCAGCAGATTGTGATCCTTACTCAATTTGTGAAAAAGATGTCTTAAAGATTCAACTAAAAATTGAGGGGAAGAATGTATTTCCTTTGTCTTTAATAATGTTCCCATCATCCGGCCTTACACAAGAGCACCGACTTACGTATATTAATTTTTGATAATATTTTGAATATTTTTGGATTTGTATTTTCCAGGTAGGGAAAATATACGTATCATCGTTGAATAATCACAAACTATAAATAGCTTACTAATGAAGCAATTTACCATTTTTACTTTGGCAATATTATGGGTCTTTGCTGTACACAATAGCAATGCACAGGCTTATCCTGACCGACACTCTAACGTTGCTGATGATGCATGGTTGTCATCATCAGCCAGTCAGTCGCCAAATGTAGCAAGAGGCAGTGTGCACTGGATCAGGTATGATTTAGGTGAAACTTATGCCATGCACCAATCTCATTTTTGGAACATCAACACCCCTGGCTTGACCAATGCGGGAGCCAACTTTATCATTATAGATTATTCAATTGATGGCCTTACCTGGTATGAATGGGGAAGATATACCCTGCCTCAATCTGGTGGCAGTACCTTTTACGAAGGAGTAGATGGGCCCGATTTTAGTGGATTGGTAGCCAGGTATGTTTTGATCAA
>JAGNSQ010000103.1 GCA_017987975.1 Saprospiraceae bacterium | reverse complement strand
ATATAAAATAACGAATCAGAAAGCGAAAGCACAAAAGGAATTAGAGAAAGCAAAAGTGAAGTATCAAAAAGAAAGTTGGCTTTTTGATCCCTATACTGAACCCATGGATAAAATTTATATGGAAGATATTGATAAAGCCTTATCTTTGGTGGATAAAATGGATGAATGAAGTCACCCCTCCTACTATTATTCATGCTTGGTTTTACCCTTTTTATTTCCACAAAGGGCAATGCACAATCCTACAATAAAAATGCGGGTCAGTTGATAGAAGACCTTGACTATCTTGTCAGTGTACTCTCGGAAGATTATGTGTATGCAAAAGACAAGGCGGTTGATTGGGGCTGTTTGCAACAACATTACAAGAAGAAGATCAATGAGATAACTTCAGAGGAAGAGGAAGTTTTGTTGTTTGAATTTCTCCTGGATGAGTTTTACGATAGTCATGTGATTTTGAATACCAACAGAAATAAATCGTATCGGCTTCATGCACCATTGTACGTGGTTCAAGTAAACCAACAGTTTGTAATTCAATCTGTTTGGGACGAGACCCAAGCTGCATTCACTTTTAACCTGATTGGTGCCAGAATACTGACATTCAATGGAAGAACTGTCCAGCAATTGATTGATGACTTTCCTGTCTATTGTGTGGATAAAAGTTTGCCGGAAGTTGCAGAATGGTTAATTAATAAATCTCTTGCCGGAAGGTATCATGAAAGGCGCATTCTTCAGGTACAGCTCAGCGATGGGCAACTCAAGGAAATTGATTTGGATGAATGTTTGATTAAAAAACACACTACTCTTTTAGAAACAAAGAAGCAGGAAGGTATGGGCATTATTCGCATACACAACAGTCTCGGCATAAATGACCTTGTGGAGCAATTTGATATAGCCTTGGATGAATTAATGGATACAGAAGGCTTAATCCTTGACTTACGCAATACCGTAGATGGAGGAAATTCATATGTTGCCCGGGGCATCATGAGCAGATTCATATCTACTTCCCTGCCCTATCAGCAGCATGAGTACATGGAACAATACGGACAAAACCCCAGGGTCTTGAGACAGTGGAGGGAGTATGTAGTGCCAAGAGGTAAAACATATACCGCTCCATTGGTTGTTTTAGTAGGCAGGTGGACCGGTAGCATGGGTGAAGGTCTTGCCGTAGGACTGGATGGCATGGATCGGGCTATGCTAATGGGTACAGAAATGGAGAGACTGGCAGGTGAGATGGAATACATGCCATTTCGCAATCGCAATTATGGATTCAGAATATCTACAGCAAAATTATCACACATTGACGGCACTCCCAGGGAAAAGTACCTTCCACCTCATTATGTAATAGAATCTGACAATACGGGTCCAGGACTGATGCCGGATGCTATCCTGTTATTGAATAAATATATCAGGGATAAAAAGAAATAAAGGTTACGCTACAATTTTTTCCATTGAATGATGCGGGCAGGACAAACCAGGGCAGCGGCCTTAGTGTCGGCTTCTTCACTATCCTCCACATTGAGGGTATAGAATCCTCTTTTTTCCCTGGCTCCAACCAGGGTGCATTTTCCATCTTTGCGGGAAATGCGCCACCGGTAGTCCGCTATTTCAACACAGGCATTACAACCTATGCATTTGGATCGCAATTGAGTAATTTGAATCACGCCTGTTCTACCAATTTATACAATTTATCAGAAGGTCTGATTTTTTCAGATAGAGAAATGGTAAAGTGATCGCCTCTGTTGATTGTATCAACGGAAATGCCTTCCTTCCTTATTTCGGTCACGGTAGCTTCAACATAGCCAGTGGTAGGACCTGTTACTGCCACAGTATCTCCAACAAAAAGAGAATGAGACTCACATTTAAATTCTGCCACACCTGCTTCGTCAAAATATTTGACTCCCCTGGCAATATAAATTTTTCTTTGTGTAGCTTTGGACCCATAGGTTTCTGACCATTCTCCCAGTTTTTTGCCCAGGTAATATCCATCCCAAAAACCCCGATTGTAAACTGTAGCCAATTCTTCCATCCATGTTTTCACCTTTTCAGGAGAATAACTTCCATCCTGAATAGACTGTATGGCTTCTTTATAGCATCGGGTAACTTTGAAAACATAATCGGCTGACCTGCCACGACCTTCAATTTTTAGTACCCTCACACCTGCATCCAGAATCTGATCAAGGAAGCCAATGGTACAAAGGTCTTTGGCCGACATAATATACTCGTTGTCGATTTCAAACTCCACTCCTTCGTCTTTGTCCATGACAACATAAGAGCGCCTGCAATTTTGAATACAAGCCCCTCTATTGGCAGAGGCAAAGTGACTGTGCAGACTGAGGTAACATTTACCGGAAACCGCCATGCACAAGGCGCCGTGGGCAAATATTTCTAGTTGTATGGGTTTTCCAGCTGGTCCTTTTAGATCATATCGCGCTATACCTTTTGCAATTTCTGCTACTTGTTTAAGGCTGAGTTCCCTGGCCAGCACAACCACATCCGCATATTGAGAAAAAAACTCAACCGTCTCCAGATTTGATACATTGGCCTGGGTAGAAACATGGAGGGGCATGCCCACTTTTTTACAATAACTCATGGCAGCATGGTCAGAAGCGATGACCGCAGTAATACCACTTTCCTTAGCTGTATCAATGATTGACTTCATCAGCTGAATATCATGATCGTATAAAATAGTATTAAGGGTAAGATACGATTTAACCCCTGCTTCTTTCGTAATATTAGCTATTTGAGAAAGGTCATCCAGCGTAAAATTATTACTGGATCTTGCACGCATATTGAGTTGTTCAACGCCAAAATAAACCGAATCACAGCCTGCTTTGATTGCGGCCATCATTGATTCCCATGAACCGGCAGGGCTCATCAATTCAAAACTTTGTGTCGTTTCAGTAAGTATCATTTAAATTGACTTTATTACAATTCGCATTACGGAGTGTATTGGTCTTAAAAATCATAACCAATGGCTTTCGCCATTGGCTATGAAAAAAAAATTAGCTCGCCGCAGCATAAGCATCTGCGGCATTTCCACGATTATGCCTAAAGAGTGCCTCTTCTTGCCTGTTCAGCTTCAATGCTTTCAAACAGTGCTTTAAAATTACCTTTGCCAAAGGACTTAGCTCCTTTGCGTTGGATGATTTCAAAAAAGAGGGTTGGCCGGTCTTCAACCGGCTTGGTAAAGATTTGTAACAAGTAACCGTCTTCGTCGCGGTCTACCATGATGCCCAAGGACTTTAAGATGGCAAGATCTTCTGCAATCTCACCTACCCTATTTCCAACGGTATCATAATAAGTGCCGGGAACATGTAGAAACTCTACTCCGCGTCTTCTCATTTCAGAAACGGTGAATACGATGTCGTTGGTAGCAACTGCAATATGCTGACAACCTGCACCACTATAAAAATCAATGTATTCTTCGATTTGACTTTTTTTCAAACCTTCAGCCGGTTCGTTGATAGGAAATTTGATACGACCATTTCCATTGGTCATCACCTTACTCATCAAAGCCGTGTATTGGGTAGAAATATCTTTGTCATCAAAAGTAATGAGGTTGGCAAAGCCCATGGTGGTAGCATAAAATCTGGCCCATTCATTCATGGTACCCAATTCTACATTACCCACCATATGGTCGATGTATCGTAGGCCAGTAGATCCGGGGTTATATTCAGATTCCCATTTTTCAAAGCCGGGAAGAAACACCCCTGTATAATCTTTTCTTTCCACAAACATGTGTATGGTATCACCATAGGTTTTAATGGCCGCTTTGACCACCTTACCCCATTTGTCTGACATGGTTGTGGGAGCCATCACACCTTCGGCGCCCCTTTTTGTGGTTTCTTCGTAAGCACTGGTGGCATTGTCAACCCACAATGCAATTACCTTTACACCATCACCATGTTTTTTTATGTGTTCTGCAATTTCGCTTTGTGCCTTATAAGGTGTGGTAAGCACAAGTCTGATTTTGTCCTGTACGAGGACATAGGAACAATACTCCCGGTTGCCTGTTTCCAAACCGCAATAAGCGAGCGATTGAAAACCAAAGGCTGTTTTATAAAAATGGGCCGCCTGTTTGGCGTTTCCAACATAAAATTCGACATAATCTGTACCATTGATTGGCAGAAAATCCTGGGCTTGATCAAAAATTTTTTGAGTGCCGTATTCGTAGTCTTTTACTTCAATAAGATTTGCTGTGGACATATTAAAACTATTTAATTATGCATGGTTGTTTTCCAACCATGATTTGTAATAATCATTTACTTCTATGTTAAGTGCTTCTTTGGTCACCATAACGGGTTGGAACGGATCAATCATGACCGCCAGCTCCTGGGTTTCCTTTTTGCCAATACTTCTTTCAATCGCCCCCGGGTGAGGGCCATGAGGTATACCTCCCGGGTGCAGGGTAATTTGTCCTTTGCTGATGTTGTTTCTGCTCATGAAATCACCATCAACATAATACAACAATTCATCACTATCGATATTGCTGTGGTGATAAGGAGCTGGAATGGCTTGAGGGTGGTAATCATACAACCGAGGCACAAAAGAGCAGACTACAAAATTTCTACTTTCAAAAGTCTGGTGAACCGGAGGAGGCATGTGGATGCGACCAGTTATGGGTTCAAAATTGAAAATAGAAAATATATACGGATAGTGAAATCCATCCCATCCTGCTACATCAAAGGGATGGTTGGCATAGACATAGGGAAACATATATCCCTTCTTTTTGATAAAGATGTCAAATTCTCCTTGCACATCATGGGTTTGCAGGTTGTCGGGTCTTCTGATATCTCTTTCACAGAAAGGAGAATGTTCTAATAGCTGACCAAATTCGTTGCGGTATCTTTTTGGGGTAAAAACCGGATCTGAAGATTCCATAAATAGCCAGCGGTTGTCTTCTCCATCAAAGACTACCTGGTATACAGTACCTCTTGGTATGACAATGTAATCGCCATACTGAAATCTCAGTTCTCCAAACATGGTAAGGAGCCGACCTGAACCCTCATGGACAAAAATAATTTCATCGGCGTCGGCATTCTTATAAAAATATGGGGTAGAAGCTGATGGTGCAGCCAGACCGATTTGAAGGGAGGAATTGACAAACAATACCTTTCTGCTCTTGATATAGTCTTTTTCAGGTGCCAGTTGGAAGCCTTGAAAACTCATGGCATCCAAGCCGTTTTCAACTGCAATCTCCGGCCTCATATCAAAAGCCTTGTCTTTTTGTTTGACACGGGTAGGTGGATAGAGATGGTAGACCAGCGAAGACATACCTGAAAACCCCTGTGTGCCGACCAGTTCTTCCTGGTAAAGGCTACCATTGGATCTGCGGGCTACTACGTGACGCTTTTCCGGTATAATTCCTAATGTATGATATATAGGCATATTAAGTCAGTTAATGGCATTTGAAATAATCAAACGGTTCCTTGCATTCTTCACATCGCATCAGTGATTTACAGGCGGTTGAGCCAAACTTGGAAATTACACTGGTGTTGTTGGAGCCGCATCTGGGACAAATGATTCGAGTCAACTCTGTGGTCCATTGATCACAGGCCTTGTGAGCTGGGGGAGCTATGCCAAAGGATCTCAGCTTTTGCCGGGTACTTTCAGTCATCCAATCTGTTGTCCATGCTGGTGAAAGCACCGTATTGACAATCACTTTCGAAAAACCGTGACTCTTCAAAAGTGCTTTGATATCATCTGCTATTGATCCCATTGCCGGACAGGCAGTATAAGTTGGGGTTATGGTTACCGTGCAGGTTTTTTCGTGGATCTCCACATCGCGCAGGATGCCCATTTCACGAATGGAAACAACGGGGATCTCCGGGTCGGGGATCTGGTCGAGCAATTCCATTACTGCTTTTGGATTCGATGCTACAATGCTTACCATGCTGCCTGGGGGTGTGATCTTTGGAGGTATTGCATTTCACATAAAAGATGGCCAAGGTATTCGGTATGAATTCCTTGTTGGCTTCCGTTGTATTGATGACATTCGGCCGGCATAACGTAACCAGCCCGCATAAACACTTTATTCACCTTATCGGTCCAAACTTTTTTGATTTGATTTTGATCAGGGGCAATGCCTAGTTGAAGTAGGATTAGGTCACCATCTGTCATTTCAAAAAATTCACTTGTATAAGCCCACAGATCAGTTATAGAGGATCCAAGCTTATCGTGGCTTTCAGCAGTGCCCAGGCCTAATCGCACGCACCAATCGGCTGCATGGGAAAAATGGTAACGGGCTTCTTTGACAGCCTTGTGGGCAATGGCAGCAATGGTATCATCGGCACTTTGGGTCAAGGCTTCAAACAACAACTCCTCGTAAGCAGAGATAAAAAGTTGTTTGGCAATGGTAAAGCCAAAATGCCCGACCGGCAATTCTGCCATTAAAAAGTTAAAGTATTGTCGCTCGCTTCTTTTGAAGGCAAGGTCATCGGCGGATTGAGGAGTGGTGTAAAAATGACCTGCATATTCCAAAAATGCCTGTGCGCGACCGATGTTGTCTAAGGCAAGATTGCTCAGTGCAATGTCTTCTTCGAGCATCGGACCACGGCTACACCATTCAGAGAGTCGGTGGCCCTGGATCAGGGCATTGTCACCCAAACGAAGTAAAAACTTTTTTAAAGCATCATTTTTTTCCATTTGGATCAAATTTGCAAGGCGCCTTCCGGCATGGTATAAAAAGTGGGATGACGGTAAATTTTATCATTGGCCGGATCAAAAAACATCTCCGCATCTTCGGGCAATGAGGCGACAATATTGGTTGATAGTACTACCCAGATGGCACTACCTTCATTACGTCTGGTATACAAATCTCTGGCATATTTAAGTGCCATCTCTTTATCAGAAGCATGCACACTTCCAGCGTGCATAAATTGTCCACCTGATTTTCCCTGGATGAAGACTTCCCAAAGGTCTAATTGTGTGTCCATGTGGTTTTAGTTTAGGGTTGAAATACGTTGTTTATAGGCTTCGGCAGCCTCTCTTACCCACCGGCCTTCTTCGTGCCAGTATTTATGGTGTTCCATACGCTGCTTATTGCAGGGACCATTACCGGCTATCACTTGTTTAAATTCCTGCCAGTTGATAGGTCCGTGGTCATAGCCCTGTTTATCATCATTCCATTTGAGCAAAGGATCCGGAATAGTAAGTCCGATTACATAAGCCTGCTGTACGGTTTTATCGATAAATTTCTGGCGCAGTTCATCGTTGCTCTTGCGTTTGATTTTCCATTTAAAGGCATCACCTGAATGGGGTGAATCGCTGTCGTGGGGCCCAAACATCATAAGTGATGGCCACCACCACCTGTTCATAGCATCTTGTGCCATTTCTTTTTGTTCAGCGGTGCCCTTCATCATGGTAGCCATGATTTCATAGCCCTGACGTTGGTGAAAACTTTCTTCTTTACAAATGCGAAACATGGCCCTTGAATAGGGACCAAAGGAAGTGCGCTGCAATGCTACCTGATTGACAATGGCGGCTCCATCAACCAACCATCCAATGGCACCTATATCTGCCCATGTGAGTGTGGGATAATTAAATATATTAGAATACTTGGCCTTGCCTTCATGCAACTGTTGGATCAGTTCATCGCGCGAAATGCCAAGTGTTTCTGCTGCACTGTACAAGTAGAGACCATGCCCTCCTTCATCCTGAATTTTGGCCAGTAGTATTTGTTTGGCACGGAGGCTCGGGGCCCTTGTTACCCAGTTGCCCTCTGGTTGCATGCCGATAACTTCTGAATGAGCATGTTGGGAAATCTGACGAATGAGGTGAAGTCGATAAGCCTCAGGCATGGTATCCCTGGGTTCTATTTTTTCTTCTGCCTCAATTTTTCTCTCAAACGTTGATTCCAGTTCTGCGAGCTTCATTTTGCCTGTTGTTTGATGCAAAAATAGAATGAGAGAAAATTGAAAAATGTGACGTATATCACAGTGTTGTGAAAGGGATGTGGAGAGCGGAGGAACGTTTAGAGCGGTAGGCGGAAAGCGGCCTGTCTAACTGGCGTTAGCCAGGTAGATAAGCAGACAGCGGACAGCGGTGAGCGGACAGCGGTGAGCAGACAGCGGCCTGTCTAACTGGCGTTAGCCAGGTAGATAAGCGGACAGCGGTTACCGGGAAAAAGAAGTGAGTTGGTGGAGCTTATGTTTGTCTATGATAGAAATGCGACGACCATCTAATTGGATGATGCCTTCGGCCTGGAGGTCATAGAGGATGCGAGTAGCTGTTTCCCGGGTGGTACCGGCGAGGTGGGCAAGGTCTGATCTTTTGAGAGAGGCTTTGATCGTGTTTCCTTCCATTCCATATCGATCAGAGAGCCATTCAATGCCGAGGGCAATTCTACTTTTCACAGGGCGGTGAGAGTGATCCGTAATTTTGAGTTCAGCTTTTTTAAGTTCTCCGGCAAGAAGTTGGGCCAGGCGCAGTGCCAGGCGGGCATTGGTTTCTAATAAGGTGTAGAGAGAGGATCGGGGGATAAAACAAATACGGGAATTTTCCAAAGCTGAGGCGCTACATGAAAAAGTGTCTTCAGCTAAGATAGCACGATAGCCCATAACATCACCTTCACCGGCCAGATGGAGTATTTGCTGAAATCCCAATTCTTCTTCATGGGTGACTTTGATCTTACCCTTGCCAACGCAATACAATCCCTTTGGGTAGCTACCTTCCTTAAAAATGAGTTCTCCGGCCTTGTATTCTTTCTCCTGCCTGCACGAATCCAGCAACTGGAGATCGGCTGTGTGTAAGTGGCTAAAAACAGAACGCATTCTGGATCGGCAAAGTTGACAGCCGGAAGAAATAGGACGGTTAGAATCTGAGTTTTCCACTTTAAAGTTTAATACAAAATTACAAATGTGAATAGGCCCTAAAAAGATAAATATCACAGCTGATCATGACAGCCGTCACAAGAATTGGCAACAAAACAAAATTTCTTTACTACTCTTTTTTTATGGTGTATTTGAAATTCTAGACACAATAATACTGGATTAACAAAATTACATTCGGGGAAAAAGAATTTTTTAAGATTTACACTCAATATTTTTGTTCTGATCTTTTGAGTCATCGGAATAAAATACCGATTTGTGACAAAAATCGAATAAAGATTTTGTTTAAAGACATGGATATTCACACCAAAAAAGTGGAATTTTGTCGTCCGGCAAAAATTCACACAAGTGACCATCAAAGACCTGTCAAAAACAAGGCTCATGAGGTGGAAAACAAAAGAGAAGAAAAAATGGACAAAAAAGGAATTGTCGTTCTAAAAGATAAAAAGCTAAGCAAGTCTACAGCATTCACAAAAGAAGAAAGACAGGAGATGGGCCTCAGGGGCCTGCTGCCACACTCTATTATCTCGCAGGAGGTTCAAGAAATGCGCGTAATGTCGAATCTACGTGACAAAGGAAGTAACATAGAAAAGTACATCTTCCTTTCAGCCTTACAAGACAGGAATGAAAGATTGTATTATCACATCATCATGAACAACCTGGAGGAGTTGCTTCCCATTATTTATACCCCTACCGTTGGAGAAGTTTGCACCCGATTTTCACATATCTATCGCATTGACAAGGGATTTTATATAACACCCGATGACAAGGGAGATGTTTTGCAGCTTCTCGGCAACTGGCCAGAGGAAGATATCCGCATTATTGTTGTAACAGATGGCAGTAGGATACTGGGATTAGGTGATTTGGGAGTGAACGGCATAGGCATTTCAATTGGAAAACTATCGCTTTACACTGCTGGTGCAGGCATCAATCCAGCGCAATGTATGCCCATTGTTCTCGATTTGGGCACCAACAATCAACCCTTGAGAGATGACCTACTCTACCTTGGCTATCCGCACCCCCGACTGAATGATGAAGCGTACTTTGAAATGGTAGATGAGTTTATCAAAGGGGTTCAAATTAAATTTCCAAAGGCTTTGATTCAATTTGAAGATTTTATCACTCCCAAGGCCTATGCGCTGCTTGAAAAATATCAGCATGAGGTGTTGTGTTTCAATGATGATATTCAAGGAACCGCAGCTGTTGCATTGTCGGGTGTTTTAAGTTCTACGAGGGTATCAGGAGTTGCTTTAAAAGACAGCCGGATTTTGTTTTTAGGTGCGGGCTCTGCTGCCACCGGCATTGCCGATCTGATGGTTGATGCATTTATGGAAGAAGGCTTGAGTCGCGAAGAAGCCCAGAACAGACTTTGGTTTGTTGACATTGATGGATTGGTAACCAAAGACCACAAAAAACTATTGGCCCACAATGTGCCGTATGCCAGAGATGGCCAACACATGAGTTTTATTGAAACATTGCACCATTACCAGCCCCACATTCTGATTGGTGCATCTGGAGCGGGAGGTGCTTTTACTGAAGAAGTTATCCAAACGATGTGCAGGTACAACCATCGGCCCGTCATTTTTGCCCTTTCCAATCCTACATCCAGTGCAGAATGCACCGCGGAACAAGCCTATGAATGGAGCAAGGGCAAGGCCATTTTTGTTAGTGGTAGTCCATTTGGAAAAGTAGAGTACGAGGGGCAGGTTCATATCCCTGGTCAGGGAAACAATGTCTATATATTTCCCGGCGTGGGACTTGGAGTCATGGCGTGTGAAGCTCAATATTTACCTGATCCCATTTTTCTGATCGCCGCAAAAGTGTTAGCCGAACAGGTAACAGAGGAAGAATTAACGCATGGAACCCTATATCCCAGAATGACCCATTTACAGGAAATTTCGCTTGAAATTGCAACGGCCGTGGCCACTTATTTATGGGACCAGGGGCTGGCAAGAGCAGAGAGACCGCAAGATATCAAGGCATTTATTGCTGAGATGCAGTATGATCCGGAGTATTAGTGTAGGGATTAGGGACTAGGGACTAGAATAGGGAATAGGGAATAGGGAATAGGGAATAGGGAATAGGGAATAGGGATTAGGGATTAGGGATTAGGGGTTAGTGTTGTCTCATAAAATGCCTTGACAGGGTTCTACCCTAAACCCTAAAACATGTGGATAACTTGTTTTTAATACTAACGATTTTTCTTAACAGGATCTGGATTTGATTTTTTTTCAAAATCTTCTCCT
>JAGNSQ010000013.1:17823-41493 GCA_017987975.1 Saprospiraceae bacterium | reverse complement strand
CTTTATTGCCCATAGCAATGCCAATATCGGCGGCTTTTAAAGCAGGTGCATCGTTGACCCCATCTCCGGTCATAGCTACTACTTCACCTATTGCTTTCAAACGATGTACGAGTCTAAGTTTTTGCTCTGGTTGGATTCTGGCAAAAATATTACACCTTTGCAGCACTTCACTCAAATCGTCGTCTGTCAGGGCAGCCATTTCTGTCCCTGAAAGAATGAGTTCAGATTGCAATCCAATTTTTTTGCCGATGGCGTGGGCGGTTAAAGCATGGTCGCCCGTAATCATGACCACTCTAATGCCTGCTTTTGTACAAAGTCTAATCGCATCAGGAACCTCCGGTCGAATGGGATCTTCGAGTCCAATGAGGCCAATAAATAAGTATTGTAAGTCAATTTGAGAATCCGGTAAAGACGTACTCTTGACAACTGCGTTTGAAACAGCAATAACTCTGCAACCTGCTGCTGCCATGACGGCCACCTCCTCAAATACAGCCTCTTTGGATTTACCCTCGA
This sequence comes from Saprospiraceae bacterium, assembly GCA_017987975.1. Taxonomy (GTDB): domain Bacteria; phylum Bacteroidota; class Bacteroidia; order Chitinophagales; family Saprospiraceae; genus JADKBO01. The sequence continues at coordinate 40,980 of JAGNSQ010000013.1, read as the reverse complement.
GACCACAAAGCGCAACTATGGCTTCAGGAGCTCCTTTCGCAGCAGCTACCACACTGCCCTCTTCGTCTTTGATAACCCGGGTCATGGCCAATAAATCATGCCTAAGAGGATATTCTTTGATCAGAACCTGCTTCGACAAATTCAAATGCTCTTTTTGCTCCAAAGCCCTAAAAAATGCATGTTCCATAGGGTCAACAGAATCCAATGGGGATGCCATTGCTGCCCTGCGAATTATTTCATAATCGCTTGTATCATTCGCATCTCCAAGCCCCATGGCTTTGGCTGATTTTACCATGGCAACCTCCATTTTGTTTTGGGTAATTGTGCCGGTCTTATCAGAACACAACACTGTGGCAGAGCCCAAAGATTCGATAGCAGATGGTTGTCGGGTTAAAACATTGATTCGCGACAATCGCCATGCACCAAGGGCCAGAAAGATAGTAAAGACAACGGGAAATTCTTCGGGCAAAATGGCCATTGCCGCAGCGAGTCCATTGAGGAGAGAGGCCAAAAAATCTCCTCTGACCCAATAATATACACCTACAATAAGTAAGCATAAAAACACAGCGACGACACCAATTCTTCGCACGAATTTCGCCATTTCAATTTGCAATAAGGTCTTTTGCTCCTTGGGATGCAGAAGGGCTAGCGCAATGCTGCCAATGCGCGCAGAAATGCCAGTAAAGGATACTTGTGCTATTGCCCTGCCTTTAACCAGCAGCGTGCCACTGTATAAAGCAGCATCCACCTCTTTTTCTTTTTTTACTGCAAAAGCTTCGCCTGTGAGCATAGATTCATCTACTTCCAAAGAAGTAGCATCCAAGATAAGTAGGTCAGCTGCCATGCGGTCTCCTTCACTGATTTTAACTATGTCGCCAGGCACCAATTCTCTGCCGGCAATGACTTGCCAGCGGCCATCACGCAAGACATGTACCCGCGGTGAGGATAATTTACGGAGCGCATCCATTGCCTTTTCTGAGCGATAATTTTGAAATAAGGAGATGCCCACCATCAATAAAACGGTGGATAACATAATCAATCCTTCTCTGATATCACCCATGACGGTATACAAAGCTGCACATCCAATCAAAAGCATAAACATAGGCTCTTTGACTACCTCAATTGCTACTCTTAACAGTGATTTTCTTTTTTCAACGGGTAGTTCGTTAAAGCCATGCTCAGCTTGCAATAACTTTACCTGTTGAGAACTTAAGCCCTGCAGCGACAAATCCATAGATTACTTATCTTATCAAAATCCAAATGGATTGAGGTATGTAATTTAATGGAAAATAAGGACAAAAAGAAGATTTGGGTCAACCCATCACATATTGTTAGTCATGTCATTTCAATTTTAAAAAAGACCACCGGATTTCCCTCTTCCAATATTGAATATACAGGAAAGAGACTCTATGTTATAAGTTCAATGAAATGACTATTTTTTAATTCCTACCAACCTAACTACCGAGGCGAGGCCATTGTGGTAGGGTCCTTCCTGGAGGTTAATCACCACATTTTCCAACAACTCAAATGAAAGCGCATCGAATTCATCCTGTATTTCTTCGATTGAAAATAGCATTTTCGGATCTTTGGGCCCTCCGGATGTGTATTGGATCTGATCCTTGCTAAATGCCTCAAAAATGACAAAGCCCCCGGGTTTCACACAATTTAAAAGTTTAGCATGGAGGGCAGGCCTGATGTCCTTAGGAAAATGGGCATAGATGAGCACCAAACCATCAAATGATTGCGGTAAATAATCCTGATCATCAAAATCTCCAATTGCATATTCGATTTTTACCCCACATTCCTGTGCAAGTTGCATGGCCTTCTTTTTACCTTCAGCACTTGTATCAAATGCAATCACTTGATGTCCCAAACCGGCAGCAAAAACGGCATTTCTACCTTCACCTTCGGCAGGAAAAAGAACTTTACCACTTTCAAAACGAGGTAGGTTTTCTGCTAGAAAAACATTGGGTGATTTGCCATATGCAAAATGGGATTCACGGTATCTCTCGTTCCAAAAATCAATCAACTGGCTTTGTTTTTAGGTGTTTCAAAGATACCATTAAAGAGTAAGCCACCCAACACCCCCCCATACAAAGTACTATTTACCGGATTAGAGGTTATGGCACAAGATCCCGATGCACAGCCAACAAAATAGTAATAGGCGTAGCCGGCTATGAAGCCTATCAAAACACCTACTGCAGTCATTTTTAATTCTCTTCTACTCATTTCAATTTTTTAAATTTTACACTCCAAATCCCCCTTACTTCATTTTCTTTATACCCTATCGCTTTATCTTTTGGATATAATTGATGGATAGCTGCCATGGTTGGCTTAACAATCTGCTCCTTTGAACCATGGCATTGCAAACACATCGTATTGGTAACTATAGGATAATAATAATAGACAGAATCGTTTTGATAACTTAATTGCCCTACAGCTTCTGATTCAGTGGTCATATTGGCCTTATATTTTTCAATTAATTTTAATTCCTCCTTATTTGCCAGATTTTTTAAATTTCTTGGCTTGTCAGTAACCCTTCTGATCGATGCATTAACGCTTTGAGCCACACTATCAGTTAAAGATAAAGCGTGGAGATTACAAAATTGCAAAGCTTTATCCGTACCTTGTTTTTGGATTTTTTCCATCAGATTTTTACCTAATTGTTTCTTGGCAGCCATGGCATAGGATAAGGCTAATTCACTGTCTGAAGGCGCTTTTACTTGTAAAGGCAGTGGTCTTCCTTTCTGTAGCCAAACATCATTATTCATTTCTTTCCAATGTTCCGCAAACCAGCTTGGCTCCTCTATCTGGTAGTCATACATAAATGCAGCCATCAAAGCAATGGATTTGGCAGGATATTGTTGGGCCGGCATCAGACCAAATCGGGTCAATGCCCCCTTCATCACGGCCTTTTCAGTACTTGGATGTTGCAAAAATGAAGTAATGGCCGAGATAAAAGCTTCTCTTGAAGAGTCTTGTTGCAGGTAGTGTGCTTTAACTGCTACCAATGGGGGGGCTATTCTACCTTGCTTTTCCGGTGCAGAAGGACTATGGCAAGTATAACAGTGGGTTTGAATTAAGGTTATTGCCTGCCCGACATCGATACTATCGGGTGAAAGGATAGAGATTGAGGGATTGACAACGACTGTCTTGTCGGGAGAACAAGAAATTGTCCACCACAATATCGAGATTAAAATAATGTATTTCACCAAGCTTTTTTTGCAAAAGTAATTGCTATCCAGCTGCTCCTAAGTAATATAAGTTACTTTGACAACTATCAAGAATCAATGAATAGCATCAAACCACTAAGAAATACAGCAAAATAAGTCAAACATTATTTAATTAATAATCAGAATGTTACACCCAATTTCAACTACAGAATTAACGATTGGATAAGATAGTTACACTATGACAGATAAAATCTGGGCAAAATGACAACACCAACAGACAAATACACTTACGAATTTTCCTGCTTCACTACATCTGAGTAAACAAGGACAAACGGCAAGCCTATTTTTGCTGCTTTAAAAATAGATCATGAAAAAAGTGTTCGTAATTTCCTGCATCATCCTAAGCTCACTGATGGGTCATGCACAATTTGATAAATTGAAAAAATCAGTGACCAATACTACAAAGACCATTTCACAAGTCACCAATGAAGTTGAAGGTCAAAAAGGGAAAAAGCCACCTGTGAAGAGTGACGAAGCATCAACCAGCTCGAAAATTAAATCAAATGACACAGACAAAAATGCTGAATCCGTGGACAATAATTCGGGTACTCATTACTACATACGGCCTGATGGTAAAGGCAAAACTGCAACCAAAGATGCCCCAGCTAAAGATATAGCCGCCATTGCTATGCAATTAAAAGCAGGAGATGTAGTACACCTCTCTGCCGGGACTTATACCAGCAAAGCGGATCAAAGTTCAGATGTGTTTACCATACCTATATCAATAATAGGGGGCTACAGTCCGGATTTTAGTTCGAGAGATCCTTGGGGCAAATATAAAACAGTGTTTAGTGGCAGCAATGATATCAATAAGGGGCTGACCACTGAAAGGATAGGAATACTTACCGATAAAGGTTATAAAGACTGGAAAGGAGAAATAGTGATAGATGGAATTATCGTTGACAATAGTGCCCGCAACTATTATAGCAGCGATAAAGAAGAATTTATCAGGAGAAAAGCGAGTCCAGAAAAAGGAATGAATCCCACACCCAATACACCAGGCATCAAAATACGGACGGGTAGTGGCACCAAAGTCATTGTAAAAAATTGTATTGTTACCAATACGGCGCCTACCCAGGGAGCTATTGATGTTCAGGTAGGAAAAGAAGGGGTGGCAACCATCGAAAACAATCTGATTGTCAATAATACCGGCGAAGGAATCATGTGCAAAAGTAATCACCACGGAGCCAGTGGCCAACCATTTTATACTGTAAAAAACAACACCATCTTATTTACCTGGAAATACGACGCAATTGCCAGTCATGGGGGCAACAGCCTTATGTTTGACAATGCATTAAGTCTGATTGCAGAAAATAATGTTTTTGGTTTTAGTGATTATGGGGGTGTTAATAACATAAAACAATGTAAAACAGTGACCCTGAAAAACAATCTTTTTGTAGGTCATAAAAAATATGATTACCAGGAATTCAGTACAGGGCTTAAATTGGATGAATTGCAAGACTATGCCAATTATATTACCAGCGATTCAGAAAACAATTACTCTCAGGAAGTCAAGTTAAATGTTAATAAAACATGGGCAGAAAAATATTTTGGCAGGGTTGAAATATCGAGAGCAGAGGTTGATGCTGCAGCAAAAGTGTCCAATAGTGGCGCAAATCAATTAAGAGCAATGTTTGGGTTGCCCCTTCAGGCCAGCAGTGTCAAAAAAGACGCAGAAATCTGGTTGCACAAGATGGCACTGGAAGATGTTATCCAACTTGGAATAAGTACCTATGGAAAAAATACAGGCTGTTCAAAGCCAGCATTGTAAATAATTGTCGAAATTTCTTTTATCACACTAAGGGCCGGAGCTTACATCCCAGCTCCGGCACATTTAAACAAATTAAAAATGAAAATTTTAATTCTTTTTTTGGCTAGTTTTATATTATTCAATTTAAGCGCCCAGCAGTTCCCAAATGATGCAAAGGTAATCCAGGATGTAAAAAAGTACCATGGTAAAATAGCTACAGCCGAAGTCCAAAACGATTGGAAATTAGAACGTGAAGCCGGTTACAATTTTAGCAACATGGCTAAAAGAGTAGTTGCCGCAACTACACAGAAAGAAAATGGGATCTCCAAAAAAATAATAGGATTGGCGATCTACACACGAGGAGGCTCTGGTGAATCGTGGCATTTTTCAAGATACTTTGTTACAGGGAGCGAAGTTACAGGGGCAAAATCGCTTACAGAGGAAGACCTCGTTTCTCAAACCCTTGATCTTCTTAGAACAGAACCCATTAAAGTATTTCCGGACTTTGGGGAAATAGCATGGGTGTGGGATGTGAGTTTTACCGATATGGCAGCACCCACTACCGACAGAACCGGTGATCTCATTTATAAAGGTTACATAGAATTTGAACGAAAATTTACAGCCTATTATCCCTTCGAGGGAGGTTTGAGAAGGTACCGATCACCCATTGAAGCCTATGTTAGACTTTCAGGTAGCCAAATGAAGGTAGCTGTAGTATCTGTCAATTTTAGTGAACCTATCGGAGAAATCTGGATGAAAGAAAAAGACTACAATGCTCTCCCAGTCTTGGGTAGTAAAGTCTTCGATGAATTATATGGGAAAAATTGTCCCTATTCAGACAAGAAAGAAGGTAAAAACGAGGTAAAGACTGACCCAATTCCAAGCGAAAAAGAAAGCTCACCTGAGGAAAAAAAGAAAAAGAAAACATTTGGGCTTCCTAAAATCAAAATCAAAGGGTAAGATTCATTTAATTTGCCCTAGTTTTGTTTGCTAAAACCTGGGGAAAACTCGCAGATGCCAAATCAATATAAAATATGGATATATCTACTCCTGTTGGTCAGCAGTCAGCCTGTGCGTTTAATATCCCAAACAGAGCCTGAATATTTTGAAAAGAGAGTACAAGACTTTGATAAAAAATATGGCAAAGGAAATACATCAACAAAAAGAGTAGATTTAACATCCGCTCTTTTATTGAGAGACACCTTAGTGCATAACAAAAAATACGATCTCCAGGCTAGCCTATCTAAAACCATAGGGAAGATGCATCAGCAATTGGGCTTAATGGACGGAGCTGAACGTTTCTTCCTCGATGCAATTAAGGCCGGCAGATTAGGAAAAGACAGTTTATGGATTGCTTCCACCTATGCCAGGCTTGGATCCTTTTATGCTACAGAAAACAGAAATTTTTTATCTTTAGAATATCAAATGCGGGCATTGTTGTTGTATGAAAAATATGACAAAAAAAGGTCAGAGATTCCGGAAGTATATAATGACATTGCCAGGGCATACATTCAGTTAGGTGAATTAGAAACAGCATCCAATTTTTTGGAGAAATCGATGGCTCTTAAAAAGAGTTTGAATGACACCATGCGAATTGGAATTATAACTACATTATACGCCGACATCTACCGCCTGCAAAAAAACTACCCAAAAGCAGAAACCTTTTACCTTAAAGACATTCCCAAAAGAAAGGCCAAAAAGAACTTTGAAGGTCTTGTAATTAGTTACCTTGGACTAGGAGACACCTATTTGGAATGGAAAAAATACAATAAAGCAGAAGCTACTTATTTACTTGCTCTGCAAGCTGCTGATACCATAAAAAGGTACCGTACAATAGGGCTTTCTCTTGTCAAATTGGGCAACTTGTATAAAGAAACCCGTCAATTCGAAAAGGCTGAAAAATTTTACAACAGGGCCATCAGAGAATGTACTCAGGTGGATTCAAGGGTATATCAGTTAAGTGCTTATGAAGCCTTGTACGACATGTATAAAGAAAGTGGCAGAATTGAATCAGCATTACAATACCTTGAAAAATACAAAGAAGTCAATGACATCAATACCAAAGAATCTCTGCAATTAAAAGCAGAAGACATGAAAGCCTCCTATGATCTCAAGGAACGTGAGAATGATGTACTGCGCCTGGATGAAGAAAACAGAAGAAACAATCAAATCAGACAAATATTATTAGCTGGTATTGTTATGCTGCTATTACTCTCGGGATTCCTGATAGTTTTGTTTTATTCGCGAAATAAGGCGCTTAAGCAACTTTCAGACGAACAAGCTCAAACCCATAAACTGTTGTCTGAAAAAGAAAACCTACTCAATCATCTCAACGAAACACATCATCAATTGGTACATTCTGAAAAAATGGCCTCGATAGGTGTTATGACAGCAGGTATTGCCCATGAACTCAACAATCCTGTGAGTTCAATGCATGCAAGTGCTGAAGCATTAAAAATGGATTATGAAGATTTAAGACCACTTTTTGAAGTGCTTATGCAAATTAACAGAAACGCAGATTCAGATTTAAAAGACCTCCATCAATTAAGGCAATATTTAAACCAACTGGATCTCAATCATTTCAATACAGAATTACAAACTTTGTTGCAGATCATCATGAATGGCTCTCAAAGGACGTCAGAAATCATCCAAGGTCTAAAGACTTTTGTCAGAGATACCGGTTCAGAAAAAATGGAATACAGAATAGAGGACGGAATAGATGCGGCGCTTACCTTGCTCCACCATAAAACCAAAGACCGCATAATCATAGAAAAAAATTACCTCTTTGGTGGTACCGTCAAATGCCAGGTTAGTAAAATCAATCAAGTGTTTTTAAACCTACTTGACAATGCGATTCAAGCTATAAGTAACACAGGAAAAATAAAAATAGAAACTACTCTGCAAGGAGCTCATTGCCACATTTCCATTACAGACACAGGCATGGGCATGGATAAAGAAATACAAACCAAAGTATTTGAACCCTTTTTTACTACAAAAGAAATCGGCAAAGGTACCGGCCTTGGACTGGCCATAAGTTATGCCATCATCAAAGAGCATGAAGGAGAAATTTCGGTAAATTCCAAACCCAACGAAGGAACAACCTTTGTAATTAAGTTACCCCTGTAACTGTGAATTTCACCTCAACACACCTATGGAAAGGCTTGCTTTGGTTCGCAGTTTTATGTACATTGGGCAATACTTTTTTGGATGTCAATAATTGGTATCTAGGCCTTACGTATCATGAGGCAACTTTAAGCAAAATATTCAGGTTTTGCAGAACGATTTCAATTGCTTCTATGTCAGGTCTACTGTTTTACCAACAAAGCGCTAACAAGTCAATTCGCCTCCTTTTCTCTGCTATGACTATAGCTGTGGTGGCCGATGGTTTCCTCATATTAGCCAACCGCCTGCAAATAGGAATGTTGTTTTTTATCATCGTTCAAGGATTACTGATCTGGAGACACTCACCCTCAATTCTCCAATTTTGGAATAATAAAAAAAGGGCCATCACTCCTTTCTTTATATGCATGCTCCTATTCACTACTATTTACACAATTGTAATCAAATACCTTACTGACCCCTTTCTCCAAAAAGCAATTTTGACATATGCCTTAATATTGGTGGTTTCTGTTTTTTTTGCCTCACTTGCAGATCTACGTTCAGAATTTACCAAACATCAGGCCCAAAAAATTCTTTGGGGAATGATCCTATTTTTTCTATGCGACCTAACTGTAGTCATGCCCATTCTGTTCCCCGAAAATGATATAGCGTTGTTGGCAAGAGCACTCACAGGCTTGATGTATACGCCCGCCCTGTTACTTTTGGTATCATCAGGAAAAAATAATTAAAATTGACAAATTACGGTGGTTACTATGGTGTCATTTTGAATTTGTTATTAGCAATAATAACCTATACCCTATCAAATCACGAAGCTGTTAATTTTGATGTAAAAACAGAAATACCAACAGTGGCAAGAGGTTTTCTTTGTTTTCTGTTGTTTTTTGAAGTTAAAGCATGCCGATACCTAATCTATCAGAGCTTTAGCCGATTAAATCCTCAACAATATTTACTTTGGGAAAATTTCAGAAAAAGCTGCCTATTTGGAATCATGTTACTCTTTAATGTTATTTGGCGCACTTATAGCAAGATCACCTTTCTGGTCATGCCCTTTATTAATGAAATGACAGAAACCTATTTCCAAAATTCAACAGAAGGACCTTGGCCAATTAAATGGTTAGTGTACACGGCAGGTACAGGCATTCTATTTAGTGAACTCTTAATTATTCGATATACCCTGATCCCAGAACCAGCTCAAAAAATACCTGGCAGTGAAGTGTGGTCGCGCCTTCTACTCTTATTGTACACTGCCTATTTTTCGCACTTCCTTGGCATCATAATAATAGAATTAAAATCTACCATAGCTGCCAACCTATTTTCCAGTTTACCTCTGCTGCTGTTGTTCTTTTTCTTCTTTTACCTTCCATTTAGGTGGGTAGAAGTATTGTCGGATCTTTCATCCTGTAAAAACAAGTGGCAACAGTGGGTTTGGGGCATTACTTCTTTTGGTGCCATGATTGTGACTTATTTATAACTTACAATTCTTCGACATCTCACTCCCCCATTTTCCTCCTTCACTACAAAAGAAAAATTGAAAACCCAAAGTGACTGTATTTTTGATTCAAAACGAAATAAATGGGGATTCTTTTAGGGTTCGTTCTTGTGTGCCTCATCATTTACGCCGTTTTGGTCACCAATGGACTTTACTTACTGCTTAAATTGATTTTGGTCAGGTGGCTTGGCATAGGCATTTCAGTCAAATTAATATGGTTGATCATCAATCTATCTCTATGGCTTTTGGCTTGTAGATTCATTTATACAATGATGTTAGATGCCAGAGGTGGAACACCCAATATGGAGCCGGTTTGGAAGTTCTATATTGTATTGAATACGGTTTTATTTTTAATCGTATTTTTGTTGGGTTATAAATCCAAATAAGGAATGTCACAGTACACTATTTTATATCTTGATGATGAAGCGGATAATCTGGCTGCATTTCAAGCTGTATTCAGACGTCATTATAAAGTTTTAACGGCCGTGACTTCTGAAGAAGCTTTTACATTGTTAAATGAGCATGCCATTCAATTAGTGATCAGTGACCAACGTATGCCAGGTATAAGTGGGGTTGAATTTTTGACAATGTTGGGTGAGCGGCATCCCAATATCATAAGGATGATCCTTACCGGCTATAGCGATATGCAAGCCACAATTGATGCGATCAATAAGAGTAAAATATACTACTTCATAACCAAACCCTGGAAATTTGATGAGCTCAAAATAATTTTAGACAATGCACTTGATATCTATGCATTAAGAGAAAATAACTTAAAACTCAAAGAAGAGAACCAGGCCTTGCAGTTGAAAACCTTACAAAAGGAAAAAGAAAATATCGCTAGCCAATTCGAAGTATTAAAAGAACAAATCAACCCACACTTTTTATTCAATTGTCTCAACACATTAGTGTCATTGATTGGAAGTAAGCCGGAAACAGCCATTCAGTTTACTATTCAGTTTGCACGATTATATCGGCAAATATTAGAAATGGGAGATGAAAAATTAATACCTCTTGAAAGAGAAATTGAACTCCTGGACAGCTACCTTTTTTTACAGAAAATGAGATTCGGTTCAAATCTAAAACTCACTGCGACCATTGAAGAATTGCGCTATGTATTGCCTCCATTTGCACTGCAATTACTGGCAGAAAACAGCATTAAGCACAATATCGTATCTGACACACAACCGCTTGAAATCACAATTACCCAGAAAGACAACACATTAGTAGTGTCTAACAATTTAGCGCTACGACCCATTGAAGAACCCTCTACCGGACTTGGACTAAAAAATTTGCGAAGCAGGTATGTATTGTTGACGGGCATGGACCTCCAAATTGAAAAAAACAATGACACATTTACCGTAACATTGCCCTTAATTCCTGAGTTTTAATACCCATAAGATGCAGTTAAAAGTATTGATCATAGAAGATGAAAAACCAGCCCGAGAACACCTGGAAAGGCAACTCAACAGGGCAGCTCCGGATGCAATAATTCTAGCACAACTGACCACTATTTCGGAGGCTGTGAATTGGCTAAAAAATGAAAGTGCAGACCTCATCTTCATGGACATCCATTTAGCAGATGGATCCAGTTTTACAATTTTTGAGCAGGTCAATGTCAATACTCCGGTAATTTTTACGACTGCATATGATGCCTATGCATTAAAAGCATTCAAAGTTAATAGCATTGATTATTTGCTAAAACCTATTGGAGAAGAAGAGTTAAAGGTAAGTCTTGAAAAATACAGGATTCGACATCAACAGCATGCATCTTTTTCAATGGAGTGGTTAAAAAGAACACTGGCGCTTGAACCTAAACTATTTCAGGAGCGATTTATGGTACATAGAGGTGAAAAACTTTTAAGTGTGCCCACAGAGCAAATTGCCTATTTTGAAGGAGAAGACAGGTATGTCTATCTGGTTAAAAAAGATGGGTCAAGGTTTATTGTTGACTACAGACTAGCAGACCTGGAAGATGTTTTAAATCCCAATCATTTTTTCCGACTCAACCGCAGTTTTATTACTCACATTAACGCCATTCAATCGATGGTTAATATGAGTAAAAGCAGGATTAAAATTGAACTCAATCCAGTGGCAAAACGTGAAATAATAGTGAGCAGTGAAAATAGTCAGGAGTTTAAACAATGGTTAAATCAATAAAATGCAAACTTTTCTCCTTATAGTAATGAGTTGGGCCTTTCAGTATCCTGTATTGCCTAAAAAGGGTAAATCTGTAGAAGATTTTATTCCAAAAGGATATACTAAATTGCAACATGCCGAAGGCCATCTCGATGGTGACTCCATTATGGATGCAGCATTCATAATTGAATCCATCAAAGGAATACCACATTTGAAAGAGCCAGAACACACTCAGCAGCCTCGCATTTTATGCATCTTGTTGGGTAAAAAGGATGGAGGATATCAATTAAGTGTACAATCCAATGAATCAACTATGCTGAGTGATGACGGGGGTGTGTTTGGCGACCCCCTTGCTGAATTGTTGATTGAAAATAAAGTAGTTCAAGTTTTATATTATGGAGGCAGTAATTTCAAATGGGATTATACGTATAAATGGCGACTTCAGCAAAATAACTGGTACCTTATTGGTGCAACACACAGCACTATGAATCCAATTGATAATGTAATGGAAACCTATGACTTTAATTTCAATACAGGAAAAGCAGAATATACCAAAATGCCTTATTTGGAAGAAGACGATGGAAAAGAAAGCCAGCCCCCACAAGTGAAAAAATTAAGGCCGGGTAAAAAGCCATTGTTAAAACTAGAGACCTTTAAATTCGGTGTGCAAAGGATCTACAAGGACATTTACATTTAACCATGGAACGAAAAGTAATCGAAGATAGTAACTGGGACTATCAATTGACAGAAGATAAGCATGGGGTGTTGTTTTTTGAGGTGATTTGTGGTACAGTTGCCATTTACACCATAACTTTTGAGCTTAATGCCAACGAAATTGAATCCTGGAAAAAAGAAGGGCCCCCGGCTTTAAGATCGTTGAGTTACAGGGTAAGGGACTATCCTGAAGAATATCTTAAAAGAAGAGTAAATAAGTAACACCACCATGCTACGATTCTATACGTAGGACCTGCCAGGAGACTAAAATACTTATAAACCCTGATCCACCCGTATATTAACCACGAAATAATATTTTACTACCAAGATAAATTGCCCCTGAAACAAAATATAAATAAATAATTAAATTAATTATTGAAATAAAATATGGCAATCTAAAAAAATTAAACTATTGGAGACAAAATAATAAAGACCCTATTTCACAAAAGGCCATCAAAACTTATCTTTGAAAGATGGAACCACGTATCGTGAAAAATCTTTTATTTACTTCAATAATCATTCTGCTCTGCACGGGACTAAGGGCACAGGAGCGTCTTACTGATATTCACAACAATCTCCACACCCATTTTGAAACAGGTTACGAATGGAATGGCACCCAATACCTGATTTCGATGTTCGCTACCGGAGATGTCAGAATTTTTCAACTTAAAGGACCTGAAGATGCCCGTTTGATCTTTGAACAAAAAATGGCCGGCGTTTACACATTTGCTGAGGCGACCCGGTTTTATGGAGAATGGATGATTTTCCAGAATGGCACGCATCAGTTTACTTTTCATCTTACCCAAAAAAAATTGTACAGTTACGAAAGGCCTGAGGGCTTTTATGCCTATGCAGAAAGTTTGTATTACGACCTCGACTACTGCTTACTCAAATTGGATGAAAAGGTCACGGGCTACAAGTTATACTTTATACTCGACTACGACAAAGGTATAGAACGATGGAATGGAGAATTTGGCACACCCTTGTGCAGAAATGGTCATGAATTTGTTTGCCACTCTTTTGAAGGTCCCACCGGAGCAGCCACTTCGCGTTTTGATGTCATCAACATTAAAACCGGCGAAAAAAAACTAGTCGTTAAAAATCTCAACTACCAACCCATCTTTAATTTTGGAGAGGGCAATTATTGGTATGTTGACAATGGTGTACCCGTTAAGTTTGACCCAATTGATAAAAGCCTCACAAAATACCCTGCAGCCAAACTTAGTTTTTACTCAACTACCAGTGTTTACATTAAAGATGATTATCTCATAGTGATGGGTTCACAGATTGATAATTACCAAGTGGTTACCTATGATTTAAAAAAAGAAGTCCTGTTGAGCAGCAGTAAAGGCATTGCTCCAGCAGCAGGATTTATGACCAATAAAGTAAGGTTGTTTAAACAATATATGTTGTGCTTTGATGCCGGATATTACATGCACCAATTTGACTATGAAAAAGGATTTGTCAAAAAATACAAGGTCGTATTTGATCCCTACACCCTATCCAACAGGGTGCCTACCCTTCATGAAGGGATTGACTATGTGTACAATGGTAAGGGATATACCTATATCAATTTTGCTTCATTAGACACAGCTTTTGTCACCATCAATGCCCAAACATTAACACCCGCCACCTTTGACTTCACCACCTTTCACTGGGCCGATGGTCGCGTTTTAGCCGTCACGATGAGCAGACACCTGCGTTCGGCAACCCAATTTCTGATTGATCCAGTATTAAAAAAGGCAGAACCGGTAAATCTCACACAAGCTCCTGTTGGCATGAACCAGGAATCCCGGATTTTAAAGGTAGACAGCACATTGTTTCTATGGAGTGATGGCTTATATCGCATATCTGATAATGAGGTAAACCGACTTCCTTCTCAAATCACCGGATATGGTAATTCTTTTAATTACAATAATAACAAAGCACCATATTATAAAATAAGAAATCGACTGATTGAAAGTTATACGCTTGAAAATGACCAACTCACCATCTATCAGCATCAGGGCAGTGTGACAACTCGTTGTGGCAGCTTACCTTTTTCTGCTTCTATCTATGAAGCATGCTGCTTTGGCAACAAAATATTCACTTTAGAATACAAAAACGGATTTCAGATTTGTCAATATGACAGCTCAGGCGCCAATCGAATCGTAGTGGATAAATTTATCTCCACGCGGAATTTTACCAATATGCAAAATGCTCTAGAATACAACTACCTGGTTGTAACCGAAAAAGGCGTTTTATACCAAAAGGACTCTACCCTGTATTTAGCATATCCAGGAGGATTGACCAAAGCCATCGCTAACTCACCTTCATTTAATGCAAACATACAATTGTTGAAAAATAATGACGGAATGTTTTTTTGCACCAATTACCAGCAACAATCGCTTTATCATTTGCAAAAAGACAATTGGACTATAATTCATCCAAATATTAAATCCATACGATATGTTTACACCGACCCGAAACGCGATAAAGTGACATTTAGTATAAATGATGTTGATGGCTATACCATTATATTGACAGACGGCAGCAATACAAAAAAATGGACAACGCCTTTGATTGCAATACAGATAGCCGTTGAAGATAAATACGTTTTGTACAGAACCGGCAAAAATATGGAGGGCTACCTTCTTGATTTGGAAGCAGATAAACTACAAACCATACCTGCTCTGCCTGATGGATTCCAGTATGGAGGATTGACAATTACTCAAAATGATACACTTGTATATGGGTTTGCAGGAACCAGTTTTGACTATGAGTTAAGGACGTATCGACTGAGCCAACATTTCAGCACGTTGACCCAAATTAATCAATACAACATACCAGCCTCTGTTAACTACCTTTTTACAGAAGGCCAGGGCAATACCCGTCTTGTTTACACCTCCCTTTTTACCGGCAAACAAAATGAAGGTTCAAGTATTGAATTGCTTCCCGACTTAATAATGGGTAACAACATAACTACACGTTCCTATTATGCCAATGACCATTTTGTTGATAAGGGGTACCTTTACTTTCTGTCTTCTGAAGTAACAAATGGAAAACAGTTGTACCGCTTAAAGATGGAATATCCACTTTCATCCACCCCTGATATGGTATCAGAAAAAATAACTATATATCCCAATCCCGGCCATGATCAAATTACAATTCAACATCCCAAAATTTCATTAACAGAAGGTAGATGTAAAATCTATCATTCTTCCGGTTCATTGATAACAGATAGACCTTACAACGGGCAGCTCGACATACATGATCTTAATCCCGGATACTACATAGGTGAATATAGGCAACAGGATCAGGTAATTCCCTTTTCATTTATAAAGCTATAAGGTATGACTCCATTGCAATTCCCGGATGTTTTGGCATTGATCAGATCCTTCAAGGATGCTCTGCCCCTGCTTTGGAAAAATAAATTGTGGAAAGGATATTTTGCTCATGGTCCGGTGAGTTACCTTTCTATTGTAGCGGTTTTGATGGTTTCATACCAATCTTATGTCTACTTCAATCCTGGATTGGGAGACCGCATCAAATCGGGCATCAAAACAAAAGCTGTTGAACAACTCAAAACATTGGCCAATGAACATTTGCCGGATTCCATTGCAGATACGCTAACCATGGTGATGGACGATAAAATGAATCAAAAAAATGTTACCAATCTGACTGAGGACACCATCTCAATAGGTGATGCCGACACAGCTATGATGGCATCAACAGCAGACACCATGACTGAAGAGGATAGAACGTCAAATGAAAATTCAGAAGAAATCGATACTGCAACCACCGGTATTGGTGAAGCTCAGGATGAAAAAAGCAAGGGAACAAAGGAAGAAAAAAAATCAACCGGAGTGGGTCAATATGTTGACAAAAAAGGAATGTTTTCAGGAGGGTTTAAGTACTTCGTCATTATCCTGCTCAACATGTTGATTGGTCACTTTTGTGGCAGGATCATTGGTATGATGGGGGGATTTGAAAAAATGATCACTGTCAAATCCTACCTTAAATCACAAATCCGAGTACTTCAGATAGGTCTTAGCAACTGGATTTTTGAGATCCTCGCCGGTGTGGCAGTTTCTATTTTCTGTGGGCTATTTTTCAATGATACCTTTGAAATGATTGGTAAAAAAATCTTACATATGTTCTTTTTGGGCTACCTTTTTTTTGATAGCTATTACGATTATTTTGGTTTGAAGACAAAAGAAAGCAGGAGTGAAATCATGCATCACATAGTAACGGTCAGCATAGCAGGTGCGGTAGCGTGGGCAGTGATGAGTATACCTTACATTGGTCCACTTTTAGGCCCCATTCTATGTTCTGTGGCTGTGACCCTCTTTCTGGCAAGGGAAAAAGGGTTGATGCTCAAGCCTCAGACTTAGTTCTATGGCATAAATACCGTGGTGATGATAGACCTTGGTGCGATCATGTATTTGTACGTACGCCCCTTGTACATAAATCCCGTTTCAAATTTTTCTTCGGTAGCATTCATAACAACCACAGCCGTTGAGCCATCTGTATTTATGAATCCGGTACACAAGAGCTGGGCCCTATTGGAAGAAACTGAAATTCTTTTGGCGCCCGGTTTGATGAACTTAGAAAAATGGCCGATGTAATAATAGGAGTTCATTAAGTGAATAGAGTTTTCACCTGTTTTGACGTGGACCGGGGCAAAACAAAAGTTTTTAACATGATTGGGACCACCTACTTCATCGAGCAAGAGGTTCCAGTCGGTCCAGGCAACTGCCCCCTGATTGAAATCATTGATCATATTTTCTCCATAATTTTCCCCCCACTGCCACTGATCAAAGGTAGCCCAATCGAATGGATAATTACATGCCTCGGTGAGCAGGAGGTTGGTTTCAGGATATTTTTCCTTTACCCTTTGTAAATTCTGATATTGTCGGCCACCATTCCATATTTCGTACCAGTGAAATCCTATACCCCACACATACTGAGCGGTGGTCTTATCCCCCAAAATAGGTTGAACGCGGTGAAAGATGAGGTCTCTGTTGTGATCCCATGCAATGAGTTTTTTATCCTTCATGCCACTCTTATGAAGGGTTGGCCCCAGATAATCTCTTATAAAATCTGCTTCTTCCTGCGCTGTATAAATACAAGATTCCCAGGTTTGTTTGGCCATGGGTTCATTCTGAACAGTCAGTCCCCAAACAGGTACACCTTTGGCTTCATAGGCCTGGATAAATTTTATATAATATTGAGCCCAACTCTGTCTGAAATTCGGCAATAATTTTCCTCCCTGCAGCATGTTGTTATTGTCTTTCATCCATGCAGGGGGACTCCATGGCGAAACAAATAGTTTTAAATTATTGCCCGCAGTGGTCATCGCCTCTTTGATAAAAGGCAGCTTGTAGTTGAGGTCGTGACTTATATCGAATGTAGTCAGCGCAGAATCCTTATCTGCCACATAGGAATACATGTCAGATGAAAAATCGCAGGAATTAATATTGGCCCGACCTAAGGTGTAGCCGATGCCTTTGCCGGAATCAAAATAAAGATCAAGCAACTCCTTTCTCTTATCAGGAGATAACTTGTAAAATGTTTCAGCCGCTGCATCGGTAAAGGCCCCTCCAATGCCAACCATTTCCTGAAACTGGCTTGATTCATCAATAAAAATGGAAGGTTCTGTTTCCAGGGGTTGACGGGATGGAGAGATATCTATAAGCCCTGCAGGTTCCATTCT
Source organism: Saprospiraceae bacterium (assembly GCA_017987975.1). Taxonomy (GTDB): domain Bacteria; phylum Bacteroidota; class Bacteroidia; order Chitinophagales; family Saprospiraceae; genus JADKBO01. Next base: position 22,840 of record JAGNSQ010000013.1, on the reverse strand, counting down.
CAGGTTACCATTTTTGGTTGTTATAAATGCCTTGGGATGTTGAACCCGTGCAGTCTGTGAAAACAAAACCGGGGTAAAGCTTGCCAATATAAGAAGTGAGTATGCTATTCTGAACATTGTATTATCTTTCTAAAAATTTACCAAACGAAGGTACTTACAGATGCCGGTTTGAGTTCCAAAACCGTATCCGTTCGACCATCAGATACATTGATTTTTTTCATGGCATTACTTTCATTCATCACTAAGAGAACCTTAGTACCGTCTACATTTTTAAAGGCTACATTGGGTACAGATTCAAACCAGGGACTGGAAATCCTGACCGCACCCGGTTTTACAAAACGGGCAACCTGACCTATGATGTAATAAGAAACATTGCGTTGAAATGTATTGCCATCAATGGTCACCGCTCCCATACAAAGACTACAACCGCCATTGAGGTGGGGGTCAAAGGCCGGGTCGGAGGCAAGATTCCATTCAAGAGCCACCCTGCTCCAATTGCGCATAGTACCCATGATTACATTTTTGGTGTGCCATTTCAAATCCTCTGCAAAGAGGGAATTTCCGCCTGTCCATTGTTCTGTAAAGTACAGATTTTTGTCAGGATAGGCCTGATGGACCAACGAAAGGGCTCCTACCTCACCTCCATACAAATGAAAGGCAGTACCATCAATGTATTCAGCTGCGGCTGCATCTCCCAAAATGGCAAGCGGATATTGGTAATTGTCACAATTGTGATCCCAAATAATTATTTTGGTAGATAGGTTTTCTGATCTCAACACCGGACCCAGGTGGCTTTTGATAAACTCAGCCTGCTGGGTAAAAGACATTATCATGCTGGGATGGTTGCCACCATGCTGGGGTTCGTTTTGTACGGTGACAGCGTCAATGTGTATTCCCTGCTGCTGCATGGCTTTGATGTACCTGGCAAAATACCTGGCATAAACGGCGTGGTTTTCAGATTTGAGATTACCCCCAATGGCCTGTCCGTTTGTCTTCATCCAAACCGGAGCAGTCCACGGTGAAGCCATGATTCTGATGTTGGGCTGGAGAGCTAAAATTCTTTTGAGAAGAGGAATTAAATAAAGTGTATCCCTAGAAAGCGTAAACTGTTTCAGATCATTATCTGTCTGTCCAGCTGGAAGATCATCGTACGTAAAAAACTGTTCACTCAGATCCGATGCGCCAAGGCTGATTCTAAGGTAGCTTATACATTGTTCGTCTTCACCACAACCAAAAAGTTCTTTGATCAATTTATCACGGGCAGATGTCTCCATTTTTTCAATCAGCAGAGCACTTCCACCTGTAAGCGTGTAGCCAAAGCCATCAATGCTTTGAAACTGGGTTTGCGTATCTATCTTAATGGACAATAGTGACGCGTTACCCTTGCCAACTTCCACGGAGCTGGCAGACAATAAATTGGACCGGTCAAAGCTGGTGGTCCAAAAATTGGTTTTGGGCAGCGGGGTCACATCTATGTCCTGCTTTTCGGTACAACTCTGCACCACAGTCATCGAAATAAATACCAGGAAGAAGAACAAGTTGCTTAAGTTTTGTAATCTCATACTGTTTTATAATCGGGTTTAGTAACCCGGATTTTGAGAGAGTTTAGTGTTTTTATCCAATTCAGATTGGGGAATGGGCCATAGCAATCTATCCTGGGTAAGGTTGTATCCCAGGTTTTCGCCATTGGGACCCACTGCATTGTTCATCACATCAATGGCTTTTCCGGTGCGTTTGAGGTCGTACCATCTATGACCTTCAAATGCCAGCTCCAATCTTCTTTCTTTGGAAATAACGGATCTGGCTGCTTCTTTATTGGCTGCATTGGTATCTGCCAGTTTGGCTCTTTTCCTTATCTGGTTGACCAATTGCAGTGCCCCAGCCAGATCTCCATTTTCGTTGAGGGCTTCCGCTTTTAGCAAAAGAATATCGGCCAATCTGATAAAGATATAATTCTGATTGCTGCCTTCGTCAAATTTGCGGTACTTATTAATGAAGGGGTATTGGGTTTGGGGCCAATGAGCATCTGACCATTTACCACTTACATCCTGAAAAGTGACAGAGGCATTTTTTCTCACCACATCACCTTCCGCTTCAAAGGCTTTTACCAAGTCATTGGAAGGCAGGTTGAATTTTTTCCAATCCAGGCCTCTAAAAATTTTAACGCCCCAGTTACCGTCAGACGCGCCGCCATTGTAATTGATTTCAAAGATGGATTCTGCTGTATTTTCAGCTGTATTGTTCCACAAATCATCGTAGTTGGGCAGTAATGAATATCCTCCGGCAACGACATCGTTGCAATAGGCCAGTACCTTGTTCCAATCAGCGGGCACTTTGGTAGCATATACTTTGGCAAGTACTGCATTAACAGCACCTTTGGTTACAATGCCTTTATGAGCGGCCGTTGTCTGAACATTGGCTTGGGCAGTCTCAAGGTCATTGATAATCTGATTGTACACATCGGCCTGAGGGGTACGAGCCGGAAATATAATTGCATATATATTATCCAGCTCTGCTGCAGATATACTTTTCACTTCAGTGAGCTGTAGTGGCACATCACCCCACAACTGAACTGCCTGAAAATACATGAACGCCCTTATAAAAGACGCTTCACCGATGATCTGCTTTTTGCGGTCTGCTGTCAGCCCCGGAATATCACCTTCCAGGTTGTTGATGATGGTATTGGTTTTACCAATGGCAGAGTAAAGATACCTCCAATCTCTGCTCACATTGGAATTGGTAGCATCGATGTTGTAGTCATCCAACTGAAAGTTGGCAGGATTGTCGCCACCAGCATAGGCATCGTCAGATTGTGCGTCACCATTGACAAAATAGTCGAGCTGGTAGTATTCATTTTTAAAATCACCATAAGCGGCAGCTAATGCAGCTTCGACCTCATTGGCAGTGTGAAAATAGACTGAGTCTGTACCCGTATTGTTGACAGCAATGCTTTGTGATTCAGGCTCCAATTCTAAAAAATCAGAACAAGAGACCAGGCTCGCCATCAAAGTCATCATTATAAAATGATAGATATATCTTTTCATGGTATAAATTTAATAGATGCTTTCAATAATAATTTAAAAATCTGCTTTTACGCCCATAGTTACCACCATTGAATGCGGATAGGTACCATAGTCAATTCCCAGTTCTGTGGCACTTCTGCCAAAGGCATTCACTTCAGGGTCATAACCACTGTAACCCGTAATGGTGTACAGATTTTGTCCTGTAGTGTACAAACGCAAAGCACTTAAACCTGCCTTAGCCAGCCAGGGGCCGGAAAAGTTGTATGCCAGGGTCAACGATTTGATTCGTATGTACGAACCGTCTTCGATAAAACGGGTAGAATTCAAAACATTTTTCACATTACCATTACCAATCGCTCTTGGCATGTCTGTAATCCTGTTGTTGGGTGTCCACCTGTTGAGAACAGCCACAGATTGGTTTTTACTGTCGAACATACCTTCGAGGTCGATGCGGGTGGCATTAAAAATATCATTGCCGTAGCTGCCCTGGATAAATATATCAAGGTCAAAGCCTTTCCACGAAAAGTTGTTGGTAAGTCCGAAAACAAAGTCAGGCTGCGCATTACCAATGATGGTGCGATCACCCGGATCAAAGATATTGTTGTTGTTAAGGTCTTTGTACATCAGATCGCCGGTTTCAGGGTTAACACCTTCAGACACATAACCAAAAAAGCTGCCCAAAGGCAGTCCCTTTCTCAGGATTGCCACATCCTGGTTGTTGGAGTAAATCCGTCCGAAGTAGTAAACATCGGTGTACTTAAGTTCTGTGACTTCATTTTTATTAAAGGATATATTAAAATCGGTTTGCCATCTGAGTGCTTTATCCATGTTGACTGTTGACAAGGCAAGGTCGATTCCTTTGTTCTGGATATTACCGGCATTGGTCTGGATAGTAGTGATGGGCAGAGAATTGCTCAACTGCACATCCAATAACACATCACTTGTTCTTTTGAGGTAGGCATCAGCTGTAAAGCTCAACCTTCCATTGAACATAAGGAGGTCTAAACCCAGGTTGGTCTGGTCTGTAGTCTCCCATTTGAGATCAGGGTTGCCATAGGTAACCTGAGCTGATCCAGGACCAGAAAGAGGTGATGAAGGAGTTCGTCTGTAATAATTTACGAGTCCATATCTTGCATAATTGGAGATGCCTTCCTGGTTTCCATTTCTACCCCAGCCTACCCTGATTTTAAGATCTTCGATGGCTGAAATATCTTTAATAAACGAAGCAGATGAAACCCTCCAGGCTGCTGAGAAGGCAGGCATTACACCCCAATGGTGAGCCAATTTTGAGGAGCCATCTCTTCTCAGGGAAGCGGAGAATAAATAATTGCCGTCGTAATCATAAGTAACCCTGCCGAAAAAAGAGGCCAGTGCCCAGGCAGAGCGATCGGTTGAGCCAGAGATGGTATTGGCTGCATTGAGGGTTTTTACGGTTGTGTCATCGGGAAAGTCATTGCCTTGCAGGTATGAATCATTCCACATTTGTTTTTGCACACTCGAACCCACCAATGCTGTGTAGTTGTGTTTGCCTTTATTGCCTGCATAATTCAATGTATTTTCTGACAACCAGGTGTAGGTAGTTGATTTGTCTGCAATGCCTACACCGTTTTGGTTTCTACCGTAATTGGTTTTAAAGGGATCCAGATAATAATCCCACTGATGAGTTTGCAAATCAATGCCCAGATTGCTCTTAAACTGAAGTCCTTTGCCAAATTTGACATTGATATATGTATTTCCAAAAAGTCTATTGTCGCGTACCAATTGTTCGGGACCTTCCATATAGGCCACGGGGTTTTCCCAGCTTGGTTGGAAAGGATTGGGGTCATATTGCCCGGAACCATCGGTTTTGTAAATTCTTAAAAAAGGAGGCGTATTGAGGGCACTCATGATCACACCACCTCTGCCGGAGCTGGCATTGTCCTGGGTGTTTTCAGTGTTTGACAAGATAGCATTGATGTTGGTGCCCATTGACAACCAAGAACGAACGTCGTTGT
>JAGNSQ010000013.1:1627-17723 GCA_017987975.1 Saprospiraceae bacterium | reverse complement strand
GCGGTCCAAGTAGGATCCAGGCCTCCGGGTATAATTTCATCCATCAATTCGCGGTATCTTCTGGTTGAAAGTACATCGATGGTTTTATTGAGTCTTGAAATGCCGTAGTAGGAATTAAATGAAATTTGGGTTGTATTGGCTTTTCCTCTTCGGGTGGTAATAAGTACAACCCCATTGGCTGCTCTGGCGCCATAAATAGAAGAGGAGGAAGCATCCTTCAAAACGGTCATCGTTGCGATATCGTTGGGGTTGAGACCTCTGATATCGGTAGTGGGCACACCATCTACTACATAAAGGGGTTCATTTCCTGCCAGCACCGAGGTTGCTCCTCTCACACGGACAGAAATATCACCTCCTGGTTTTCCGGAGGGTTGAATAACCTGTACTCCTGCCGCCTTTCCTTGCAGGGCTTCAGCTGCTGATACCATGGGCCGCTCTTTGATGGATTTTTCATCTACGACCACCACAGCCGAAGTTAAGTCTTTTTTCTTTTGGGTTCCATAGCCTATTACCACTACGCTTTCCAGCAGGGTACTTTCTTCAGATAAAGCAACATCAATTACTAATTGTCCATCGATCACCTTCTCCTGAGAGGTGTATCCCACAAAGCTAAAAATGAGGGTGCCGGATGAAACATTTAATTCATATTTACCATCAAAATCGGTGACGGTTCCCGTATCGGTGCCTTTGATCAGTACAGAGACACCGATCATGGGTTCACCTTTATTGTCTTTTACGGTCCCTGAGACTTGTGCAAAACTATAAATCGAAATACACAAAAAAGCTAACGATAAGAATTTCCTGAACATAAAGTTTGAATTTATTGGTCCTGGTAAGGAAAAAAGGGTGAAGTCGTATGGACTCAGCCTTCATCGGTCAAAGCCACTTCTCCCGGTCCAAAGGCAAAGGCCCGACTAGCACCCTTCAAATTTGAGTAAAATTGTAGTAAAATTTGGGTGGTAAAAAAAACCGACAGGGTACCCATGTCCCTGTCGGCTGAATTGCATTAATTAACGCTGGAGCACCATTGTCCAGGCCTTAGTTCCATCTTTGCCATCAGAGATGTCAACAGATACAACCAAAATTTCTTTTCCACCACTGTTGATGTAGCTCATTACTTCGTAACGATTGGTATCGCTACCACCATTTGGAGCTTTTGCACTATCGGTATTTTCTCCTCCATAGTAGCCTTTATAGAATCCGACAAAAGCTGCCTTATTACCACCGTTTTTAACGGTAATGATAGGTCTGTCTGTTCCAGTTGCTGCTGTAAAAGTGAAGGTATGTTTTCCACTGCCAAAAGCTGCACCGTTGCCACTTGTTGCTACCTGTGCGTCTGACCAACAGCCATTGGGTGAACCCATATAACCATCATTTCTGGCATCGCCATTGGTTTTATATTCGTAGCTACCATCTGCCAGGAAGATAAATTCATCATTGGTAATACAAGACCAGTCGTCTGTACCTGTTGATGTACCATCCAGGAAATTGGCAGGTACCTGCCACCATTCGCTGCTACCCAATGCAGGACCCACGTAGATAGAATTGGCTTCAGCTCTTACTTTCCATGCCTTGCCTACAAGATTGTCAAGGGTAAAGCTGCCGTCGGAAACGGTTACTTCTTTGGTTGTGGTTGCTGTTCCTGTATTGCTGGATGCGGTCAACTTAACCTGATAAGCACCTCCTTTAGCATAAGTGTGAGAAGGGTTTTGTGCAGATGAAGAAGCTCCATCGCCGAAATCCCAGCTATAAGAAGTTGCGTATTGAGACTTGTTGGTAAAGGTTGCATCCAAGCCTGAAGTTTCAAAAGAAAAGTCAGCTGATGGTTTTGGGCTGGGAATAGCCGGCTCGTCTGCAGGATTGTCGTAGTGTACCAATGTCACTCTCCAATAAGCATCAGGAGAAGGATTGGCTTCAGCAAACTTATATTTTGATTCAATAATAAGTGTATCTACTGCTCCGTCGTGAATTTTGATAATGTCAAATTTCACTGAATCCTGAGGTACTTTTACTTCTGTTACGGTACCGATTTTAGGAAGTCCAATAAAAGCTCCTTTTCCAATCACGGTAAGGGTAGGTTTGGTGCCATTGACAAGGTTGAACTTGTGTTTGCCATCACCAAAGGCTGAAAGATCGATTCCTCCTTCACCTTTCATGTTGGCGGCAGTTGCAGCAAGACACTCATTAGCTGGTACAAACACACCACCCTCGGCCCAATAATCGCCATTGGTTTTGTACTCATAGCCTTTGTCTCTTGAGAAGATGAACTCATCGTTCATGATACAAGGTCTTCTGGCAATTTCATCGTTGTCGCGACCCTGTGCCCACCAAACCTGGTCTCTGGCAATAGGACCCACTTCCAAAGGCCATCTGCCAGGAGAAACGACTCTTAATAGTTTCCAGGTTTTGGAAACGGCACCAGTAAGTTTGGTAAGTTCCGCATCCGGATCCACCACCGTTACTGTCTGGGTTGAAATGTCTGTAGTACCATCACTGGCTTTTGCAGTCAGTTTGACACTGTAACTACCCACAGCTGCATATTTGTGAGAAGGGCTTTCTTCTGTAGATGCAGCAGATTGGTCACCGAAGTCCCAGCTATAAGTTGTTGCATTAGAAGAAGCATTGGTAAACTTGATGGTGAGAAAATCATTGGCGTCTGCCTTAAACGAAAAGCCAGAAATCACCTCGATGGGGTCATCTTTACCACAAGAAGTGACTAAAACAAGGCCCGAAAAGACCAAAAGCCACGAAAACACGGTATTAAGTTTCATTTTAAATAGGTGTTGTATTAGTTAAAAAAATTTGTTGAATTAACGATTTGACAATATTTATTTACGCAAACATAGGACTTACTGCACCTCAACCCATCATTTTCACCTACTTCAATACTACTACAATTGTTACTTACCCCTACTTCATTAGTACTATATGAATTAAATTGCATGCTCAAATCAAAGAAGCTTTGGAGCATCTTCAATTTATAAGCTACTACATCCGTAAAAGAGCAAGTGGAATACTGGCGGTCTTTTTTCTACTGTCTTCAGCCGGGCTTTGGTCACAAGTAATCAATCTGGGCTTTCCTCCGGTGTTTAATTACAAAAAAGATGTCTATAAGGCAGGATCCCAAAACTGGGATATTGTGTATGATCCTACGGGCTATGTTTGGTTTGCCAACAATGGAGGAATATTACAATTCAATGGCTATCAATGGACTACCTATAAAATTCCCAATGAAACGATTGTCAGATCGCTGGCGCTGGGAGAAAATGGCTACCTATATGTAGGTGGTCAGGGAAGTTTTGGCTACCTGGCTCCAAACCACAAAGGAGAATACCAATTTGTCAATTTATCACAAAGGCTAAGGGCTGAGGATGCCAACTTTGAAGATGTTTGGGATGTGATTAACTACGATGGCGTCATTTTTTTCAGAACAGACGATAATGTATTTGGTTTTGTCAACGGAACACTTAAATCGGTCTGGAGCAGTCGGAAAAAGCTGAATTATCTGGGCGTATGGAAATCAGAACTGGTACTACAAGACACCGATAATAACCTATACAGCTACGACAAAAACGGTTTTCTACCCCGAAAAGGGGTCAATAGCTTTGATAAGGGACGAATTTCAGGAGCAGTCAACATTCAAAATGATACCGTTTTAATAACCACCATATCAAATGGTATTTTTTATGTGTCTGACACCGGCATACTACCCTGGCCCACCTCAAACGATGCCTTGCTAAAAAACAGCATCATTTTTTGTGCAGATTCAGGACCAGCAGGTAGCATCGTTTTAGGAACCTCTTTTAATGGCCTGATGGTAATAGATAAATATCACCGTATCCAGGATGTGGTCCAGAAAAAAAATGGTTTACAAAACAACTCGGTACTTAGCATCCGTTGTACCCCTGCAGGAAATATCTGGTTGGGGCTTGACAATGGCATTGATTTGGTTGAATTGTTATCACCGGTCAGGACCCTTTATCCCGATGGAGAGTTGCAAGGTACAGGCTATGCCATTGCCAGTCACCAGGGCAGATTGTATTTTGGTACCAATACCGGCCTCTATACCCTACCCTTAAAGTCATTTTACTCTCCTTCCGAAAAAATCGCTTTCGAGCGGGTGGCAAACAGTCAGGGACAAGTGTGGAACCTTACTTCCAGCAGGGGAAAGCTCATGATGGGACACCACGATGGAGCATTTTCCATCAATGGCACAAAGGCACAACTCCAGTTGAAACACAATGGCATCTGGAACTTTGTCAGCCTGGATGCCGATCATGTGGTGTCTGGTTATTACACCGGTTTTCAACTTTGGACTACTGCCAAAAACCAATGGGAGGCTGTAGAGGGGTTTAAAGAAAGCTCACGCATTGTATACCAGCAAGCCAACACCCTTTGGATGGCCCATCCTTACCGCGGCATCTTTTCCTTCTCCATTGATGAAATGTTGCATAAAAAACTGACTAAGGGCTTAAAACCCATGGTTTTTCCGAGGCCTAATATTAAGCCTATGTTGTACAAAGCCAGAGACCTGTTATGGGTAACGGATCAGTCGCAGCTTTTTCAAGTTTTAGACAACGGACAGTTGCAGGCCGACACCATTCTTACCAGGTACCTTGCCTTAGACAATGGTTTAAAATTTATGATGGAAGATGAATTCAAAAACATCTGGTTCAACAATGGCAAAGAAACCGGCATGCTGGTTCCTGAAAAGAGTTTTGAGCCCCTATATAAAAAGTATGTGATCCGCAATCTAACAGGCAGGTTCAACGAGGGTTTCCCATCTGTGGTAACGCTTGATCCCAACAATGTGGCCATTCCCTCTGAAAAAGGATTTATTTTTTTTGATGCCCTTTCCTTTACCCGCAGAGAAAAAGCGCCTCATTTATTTTTGACAGAAGTAGTACTGACCCTTGATGGCAAAGACAGCACCGTGTGGAAGGCTTACGCAGGGGGCAAGCTACCAGATCTTTCTCTTCCCGCCGATGAAAACAATCTTACCTTTTCTTTTAGTCAAAAAGATGCAGCAGATCAATCCCTGATGGAGTACAGTCACAAGCTGGAAGATGTTGATAAAAGCTGGTCTGCCTGGGACAAGGATCCCAATATTGCCCTTCAGCGACTTTCACCCGGCACCTACACCCTGCTGATCAAAGCCAGGTACGATTCTGCTTTGGAAAGCCCGGAAATTAAAATTATTTTTAAAATCAGAAGACCGTGGTACCTGTCGATCTGGGCTTATTTTATCTACCTGGGCATGCTGATTGGCGCTGTTTATTATTTTGTCAATCGCCAAAAACGCAAGCACCTGGAAGCGATTCGCTGGATGGAACAAGAGCGTGTGTTGAGAGAAAAAGAACACCAGCTGGAATCAGAAATAGCCAAAGAAGAAATTATCAAGCTTCAGAATGAAAACCTCAAATCAGAGTTGGAATTTAAAAATCAGGAATTGACATCTTTTACATATCACCTGGTCAATAAAAACGAACTGATCAATGAGATCAAATCTGCTTTACAAAAACTGGAGAAAAAATTCCAGGATCAGGCGGAGTTGAAAAAAGAAATAAAATCGGTGTACAAGCTAACAGAACAAAACTCTAACATTGATGAAGATTGGGAAAATTTTGTCCAGAGTTTCGATCAGGTGCATGCCAACTTTTTCAAAAGGCTCACCGATGAGTTTGGCGATCTCAGTCCGAATGATTACAAGATGTGCACCTATCTGAGGATGAACCTTACCTCCAAAGAAATTGCATCCTTGATGAACATATCGATCCGCAGCGTGGAGACCAACCGATATCGACTGCGCAAAAAACTGGATCTTGACCCCGAAACCAATCTGGTGCAGTTCCTAATGAAATATTGATGTTGTACCTTTAGGCCAACAACGATAAAAAATAATGAGATTTGTTTGGATATGGCTGCTGCTTCCTTTTGGCATGAGTGCACAGTTTAATGTAATGACCTACAACATACGTTTAGGCAGTGTGGATGATGGCCCCAATCACTGGGACATCCGAAAAGAAAAACTGCGCGATCTGATGGACTACTATGATTGCGGTATATATGGACTTCAGGAGGCTCAGCTGCCGCAAATCAAATACCTTTTGGAGGGATTAAAAGGATACAAAGTAAGCGGCAAGCCCAGGACCCTGGATGCCAATGCAGAATATTCGTGCATCCTTTATGACACCACCCGCTTCCGTATTAGTGAAGAAAAAACACTCTGGTTATCTAGCCGCCCAGATACCATTTCATTGGGTTGGGATGCCAGGATACCCCGTGTAGCAAGTTATGCGCTTTTTGAAGACAAAGAAAAAAAAGACCGGTTTTGGGTCATTAACACCCATTTTGATCACCAGGGGCTGGTAGCCCGCTTAGAGTCGGCCAAATTAGTGGTAAATCTGACAAAAGAACTTAGTCTAATCCAAAAAGTACCCGTGATATTGATGGGAGATTTTAATGCAAGGCCTTCAGAAAATTCAATCCAGGTTTTAAAAGAAGTCTTTTTTGATACTCGGGAATACAGTCTGACCAAGGCCTACAGTGGCCCCGACACGTGGAATGGCTTTCATTTTGACAGCTTGCCGGATGGACAGATTGATTATATATTTATCTACGATCCGGCATCTAAAATGAGGGTATATAAACATGCCACCCTGATGGATCATTACGATCACAAGTATCCATCTGATCATTTTCCGGTGATGATACAGACCGGATTTTATGTTGCAAATCCCAAAAAATCGGGGTATTGGTAGAAAAAAAAAGCAGTAGACTCCCTGCGGATGATCTACTGCTGACAATCAGAGAATGTAAAGCTTAATGCCGAAAAGTTCCCTTTTGTAGGGTAGGAAAATGGAATAGAAACTATCCGGCGTTTGTCGTTTTGTCTACGGCCACCTTTGCGGTCGCTTTATTTTCAATGTACTTTACATTGTTTGGGCAATGACAGTTTGCGCACTTGCAAGGGGTTTTTGTCTTTTCGACTTGTTGGTCCAGAACGGGATTTTGTTCTGTCATTGACTGTTTTTTAGGTTTGTTGTAAAACTATAACCGAATACAAAATTGGAAAATGACGGTAGTCATAGCGTCGAATGATTTAGGTTTTTGATCAATGGCACATGATGGGGTCTGCCACGGCATTGAGCAAGCTGGCTTCTTTGGGTACCATGATGCTGATGGCTTTATACACTACAAAGGCACCAGATAATATGAAAAGTAAAGGCGAAAGCCCTCTTTGTTTAAGGAAGGAAAAAACGGATCGATTGGCCAAGCCCATTTGAAAGGCGTACAGCAGGGGTATAGTACCCAGACCAAATAAAACCATTTGTAAGGCACCGGACCCCAGGTCTCCGCCCATGAAGGCCATTGCCATAGCAGAATACACCAGTCCACAGGGCAAGATACCGTTGAGGGCGCCCAGGATAGCTACATTTTTGCGGGAGTTATGTTGGAGATAACGGTTATAAATTTTTACAAACCATCTATCTACACCAAAGGTGTCCAGAAATTTCTGGCGACCCAGGGGTAGGTAGTAACTCAAGCCCCATAAAACCAATAAAATGCCAAAAACGAGGGCCAGGTTGGATTGAACTTTACTAATGGCAAAAAGCTGACCGGCAGTACCAATGATGGCTCCCATTAAAGCATAAACCCCCACCCTCGCAGCATGATACAAGGTCATATCCGCCAGCATGTTGATCCGGTGCGACCTGTTGACAGGGGCTATCAATGTCAGGGGTCCACACATACCTACGCAGTGCAGGCTACCGGCAAGGCCCAGAAAAAAAATAGCCGTATACATTAGGGCAACACTACCTTTTCTTCGTAGACATAGCCCTTCTCACCGTCGCTCCACTCCATGTGGATGTTCCATCTGCCTGATCTCAGATCTTTGATGTTCACTTCCATGGTATCACCATTGAGCTGAATAGGAAATACCTTGTCTTGTTTTTTATCTACCGGACTGGAAAAAAGCACCATACCACTCACCGCTTTGTTGTGGGGAATGATAAACCTGAATATGGCTTTGTCGTCTAATTGTTGGATAGCCAAGCCAGACAGGTTATTGGCATTTGATCTTTTTTCAAGGAGTTTATCCAATTCAATATCGTCAATATAATAATCTTCCTTAACCAGAGCGTGGTCATAATCTTTGGACTTTATGACCTGAAAAATGGTAACGGCAACAAAAAAGGTGAAGAAGAGTGCGATCCCATGTCCCCAATTGAATTTCATGATTTGTTATTTAAAAGGTCCTAAAAAGTTGGTTTCGACTACCTCTTCGGAGGCGTTACTTTTGACAAGGAGTTTGATTTCAGTTTTGCGGTCTGTAAGGTCTTTACCCGGTATTCTGATGAACATAGATCCATGAATAGTAGAATCTTCTGGCACCCTAAGATCTTGCATGCCTATAAACTGAAGCAAGGCGTGAGGGTGTTCGGTAGTAATGGTAATATGTTGCACTTCACTGGTTTTATTAACCAGGGTATAATTATAGAGATTACTAATGGTGCCGTCTTCTGACTTTTGGAAGAGAGTGCCCGGTGTGTGCAGAATAAGGGCTTCAACGTCGGATCGATTGCTTAGTAAAACCACATTTAGTATTAATAAAGCAATAAGCACAAAGCTATAGGCAATTGTTCTTGGGGTAAGTAATTTTCTTTCTCCTTTGGCAATGCCATTGTGGCTGTCATATCGGATCAACCCGGTAGGTCGTTTGGTTTTTACCATCACTTCATCGCATACATCTATGCAGGCGGTGCAGTTGACACATTCGAGCTGGGTACCATTTCTAATATCAATGCCGGTAGGACATACCTTGATGCACAGCCCACAGTCTACACAATCCCCAAGTTGTTTGCCTTGTTCAGGGTCCACGCCCTTTTTAATTTTACCTCTTGGCTCACCTCTCAACCAATCATACGAAATTACTATTGAGTTGGTGTCCAGCATAACACCCTGCAAGCGGCCATACGGACAAATGGTAGTACACACCTGTTCTCGCATAAAGGCAAAAACACCATAAAAAAGGAAGGAGAAAACAATCATGGCTATGAACCCTCCGAGGTGCATAGAAATAGGTTCTGTGGCAATGCGCCATACCTCTTCATAACCGATGATGTAACTCAAAAAGATATTGGAGATAAATATGGCAATTCCAAAAAATAAAAATTGTTTGATGGTTTTTTTCAACAACTTTTCTGTTGTCCATGGAGCTTCATTGAGTTTTTTCTGGGCATTCCAATCTCCTTCAATAAAGTATTCGATTCGCCGGTAAACCATTTCCATAAAAATGGTTTGGGGGCAGACCCAGCCGCAAAATATACGACCAAAGATGACTGTAAAAAGGATGATGAATACCAGCAGAGTTAGCGTGGTAAACAAAAACAAGTGAAAATCCTGTGGGTGGAAAACAATGCTAAAAAGAACAAATTTTCTTTCCAACACATTAAACATTATAAAAGGTTGCCCATTGACCTTAATAAAAGGCATGCCAAATAAAAGTAGCAGTAGGATATAGCTTACAAGTTTCCGGTAATTAAAAAAATTACCGGACGGTTTTTTGGGGTAAATCCAAATCCGCTTTCCTTCTTTGGTTACCGTGGCAATGGTATCTCTAAATTCTTCAGTTGCGTAGATAAAATCTTCGGTGGTTTCTCTTTTCTCTGTTGTCATAATTCACCTTTTTCTGTTGCTTAGGTTAAAGCAGTACCAGGCTGGAGAAAAATCTCCAGCCTGGTATTGGGTTTTATTTGGTTGCGGTAGTGTCAGCAGCAGCTGGTGTTGCAGCAGCGGATTCTTCCTTCCAGACATCACCCTGTGCGGCCTTCGCTCCCGGAGGATTGGTACCTTGCAGGGTAAGGATGTAGCTGGCAACGTTTTTCATTTCAGAAGGTCTGAGCTGATCCTTCCACGAAATCATACCTTTTTCCGGCACACCGTATTTAATGGTTTTGAAGACATTTTTAATACCTCCTCCATGGATCCAGTATTCATCGGTAAGATTGGGGCCTACGCTACCGGCACCTGATTCCAGGTGACAGGCTGCACAATAGGTTTTGAAGGCCGTCTTTCCTGCATCCAAATCTGCAGCAGCAGTGGCTGCCGTTACAGAGTTTTCATTGATGGCATCGGCCATCTTTGCCAGGTAGGCATCTTTCACCTTTTGACCTTCTTCCATTGCCATTTCATACTCCTTGATCTGATCAGGGCCGTTGTCTGACCAGTGATACCACCACATGTAGACTCCGGAAAATAAAATGGTAAGATAAAACATCCAAACCCACCAGGGTGGAAGACTGTTGTCCAATTCTCTGATGCCGTCGTAATCGTGCCCCAAATCGATGTCCTGCTCTTTTTCAATGGGGGTAGCTTTGGTCATGGATTTGTACAACTTCCTCCATACAGATTCCGATTGTAACATATTGGCTTTCTCAGCTGCTTCAAGGCCGTGTTCCTGGATAAATTTAGCCCGTTGCATTTCGATCATAAGGCCCATTACCCTGTACAACATTAACAAGGTAAGAATCACAACAATGGCAGCCAAAATTAAAAAAATATTGTTATACGCCCAGTTAAAGCTATTAGGCTGGGCTGGAGCAGCGGCTTCGGCAGCGGCTTCCTGAGCAAATGCTCCTACCGCAGTGACCAGAAGAGCTCCGGTTGATAAAATATATCGCTTCGTCATGGTTTATTGTTTTGAAGTTTGATCGTGATCGTCTCCAAGCGGGAGTTGCGCCATGTAATCAACATGGCCCTTTTTGGTAAAAAACACCTGGAACAAAACCACTGAAAAGATAATAAAGAAGGTTACAAGGGCAAACATTGCCATCCAGTTGATGTCGCCTGATGATGTTGATAATAAATGCTTGAACATAATTTTGCTTTTTCTTTGTTATCAATTATTTATTCAACTTAATATCGGTACCGAGGCGCTGCAAGTAGGCTATCATTGCAATCAATTCTTTTTGCTCAAGACCTTCCATTTCTATATTGTCTTTGCGCAGATTGTCTGCAATTTGTTTGGCTTGTTTTTGCAAATCACTAAGTGCAATGTCTTCATAACCTGCTGGATACGGAACACCCAAAGTTCTCATGACTGCAATTTTGGAAGCCGTATAATCTGTATCCAACTTGTTTTTGGCCAACCATGGATAAGGAGGCATAATAGAACCCGGACTAATAGATACCGGCTCTATCATGTGGTTAAAGTGCCAGCTATCCGGGTACTTGCCACCTACTCTGTGCAAATCCGGACCTGTTCTCTTAGAACCCCACTGGAATGGGTGATCGTAAATAAACTCACCAGATTTAGAGTATTCTCCGTAACGCTCTGTTTCAGATCTGAACGGACGCACCATTTGTGAGTGGCAGTTGTAACAACCTTCACGGATGTAGATATCGCGACCTTCCAATTCAAGAGGAGTATACGGTTTGACAGAAGAAATTTTTGGAATATTACCCTCAATCGTAGCTAAAGGAATCATTTCTATGATACCACCTATAGCCACAGCCACAAGTGCTAATACCAACATTTGAATGGGTCTTCCTTCGATCCATCTGTGCCAGTGTTCTCCTTTGTGTGCTACATGAGGTTCCATTGGAGGTGCTTCTGCTTCTTCATTGGCAAGGAATTCACCTTGTTTAACAGTTTTGATCAGGTTATACACCATAATGAATACACCCACCAGGAAGATAGAACCACCTATTGCTCTGGTTACATACATTGGGAATAACTGGGTTACTGTTTCCAGGAAGTTGCCGTAACGGAGGAAGCCATCTGGGGTCAATTCTTTCCACATCAAAGACTGAGTCCAGCCTGCCCAGTACATTGGCACAGCATAAAAGATAATTCCTAAGGTTCCAATCCAGAAGTGCCAGTTGGCTAACTTTACAGAATAAAGTTTTGTTCTGAACATAACAGGAATAAGGAAATAAAGTACACCAAAGGTAAGCATACCGTTCCAACCTAAGGCACCAACGTGAACGTGAGCAACTGTCCAGTCAGTGTAGTGGCTAATGGCATTGACACTCTTGATAGCGAGCATTGGACCTTCGAAAGTAGCCATACCATAAGCGGTAACGGCAGCAACCATAAATTTCAAAACAGGCTCTTCCCTAACTTTGTCCCAAACCCCTCTTAGGGTAAGAAGACCGTTGAGCATACCACCCCAGGATGGAGCAATCAACATCAGAGAAAATACCATACCCAATGATTGGGCCCAATCTGGCAACGATGTATACAAAAGGTGGTGGGGGCCAGCCCAAATGTAGATAAAGATCAGTGCCCAGAAGTGGATAATGGATAGTCGGTAAGAATATACCGGCCTGTTGGCTGCTTTAGGTAAAAAGTAATACATCAAGCCGAGGTAAGGTGTGGTTAGGAAAAATGCCACCGCATTGTGACCATACCACCATTGTACCAAAGCATCTTGTACCCCTGCGAAAGCAGAATAAGATTTTAAAATATTGACAGGTAGTTCAAAACTATTTACTATGTGCAACATAGCTACGGTAACCCAGGTAGCTATGTAGAACCAGATGGCTACATAGAGGTGTCTTTCCCTTCTTTTGATCAGGGTACCAAACATGTTAATACCAAAAATGACCCAAATTAATGCTATTGAAATGTCAATAGGCCATTCCAATTCAGCATATTCTTTTCCTGTTGTAAAGCCAAGTGGAATTGTTAATGCCGCCGAGACAATAATTAATTGCCACCCCCAAAAATGAACCTGGGATAATACATCAGAAAACATCCTGGCCTTGAGCAGGCGCTGGAGTGAATAATAAACACCCATGAAGATACCATTGCCCACAAAGGCAAAGATGACAGCATTGGTGTGAAGCGGTCTTAACCTTCCAAAGGTTACCTCCGCCGTAGAAAAATTGAGTGCAGGAAAAGCCAGCTGTAGGGCTGCCCATAGACCCGCCAGCATGCCCACGACGCCCCATAGAGCCGTTGCGTAAGCAAACTGCTTCACAATTTTATTGTCATAATAAAATTTTTCCGGTAAAGCCATATTCTTTAGTTTTGTTTTTTACTAGTGGATTGTGGTTCATCGTGCAAAATTCTCATAGAGGGTGTATAGTCATCTTTGTACTGCCCCGACTTCACTGCCCATAAAAAGGAAATGAGGAAGCCTATAGCCAGCAACAAACTCAAACCAATTAACACAAATATGATTTTCATCACGATAAATTTATACGGTGTAAAACTACAATCGACCCTTCACCACCCTCATGACACCCATCATCGAATTTATTGATAATAGTCAATTTTGATGATTTTAATCATAGAATTAATTCCTTCATGAAATGACAAAAGATCGAAATTTTCCTTAAAAAATCTCTTCAATTAGTTATATAAACAACTGTATATCTTACTATTAAGCTACAATTTTTCCTCATTTTTTCAGTTTCCACCTCACCAACAAGGCTGAACTGGAAACAGTATAAATAACGATGGTCAACGAACTTAAAGGCATCAGTATGGCTGCCACCACCGGACTCAATTCTGCATTGACGGCATAACCCAAACCAATTGTGTTGTACATCACCGCTATCAGGTAAGCCCCGCCAATGATCCAATGGGCCTTTTTGCTCAAATCAAAAAAGGAAGGCAAGAGGTTAAATTTTTCAGCCCTGAAAATGATGTCACTGGCCGGGGTAAAATTATTGGTTCCCTCGGTGATGACAATGCCCAGATCGCTTTGTTTTAAGGCACCTGAGTCGTTGAGGCCGTCGCCAATCATGGCTACCTTGCCCTTCTCCTGGAGCTCACCTATGTACTGCATTTTTTGATGTGGGTCGTGGTTAAATCGCATATCTACCCCATTGCCCAATAAGGTTTCCAAATTCGACTTTTCTTTATCATTGTCTCCTGAAAGGATAGACACTGACTTATGACCGGCCTGCAATTGGCTCACCACTTCAGAAAACCCTTCCCTGTATTGGTTCTTAAAATTAAAATAACCCAACACTTTTTCGTCGATGGAAATATACACACGGGTTTCTCCCACAGGTGCCGGATCGGTACCAACAAAAGAGGCAGAACCCATTTTTATGAGTTGGCCTTTGCAAATGCATGATGTGCCCCTGCCGTCTGTTTCAGAAAACTGGCTTACCTCCCAGATTTCGTCCTGCCTAAGGTTTTTCTCAATGGCAGTACTTAGCGGGTGGACCGATTGAAAGGCCAGGGCATGGATGAGTTTTCGATCATCTTCAGTGAGATGTTTACCGTGGTAATACAGTTCCTTTTCCAACTGGGTAGTGACAGTACCCGTTTTGTCAAATACGATGGTATTGATGCCTGCCGCCTTATCAACTACCTGGGCATTGCGCAAAAAGATGCCCCTCCTGGAAAGCAAACGGAGGAGGTTGCCATATAAAAAGGGCCCTGTCAAAGCAATGGCACAAGGACAGGCTACGATGAGCACTGAGGTAAATGAAATAATGGCCTTATCAAAAGAGGTAGGATACCAGTAAATAAAGCCGGCCGAGGCTACCAATAAAATGGCCATGGTAAAATAACGACTCAGCCTGTCGGTAAGGGTTTGGTAGCTGTCATTGTTTCTGTGAAAGGCGGCATCGTTCCAGAGGCTGACCAGGTAAGAATTTTTGACCTTACGAGACGCAACCATGGTCATGCTGCGATCTTTGAGTTTGCCACCTGCAAAGATTTTTTCACCCTGCAATACTACTACAGGAATCTCTTCGCCTGTAACAAAGCTGTAATCAATGCTGGTGTTGTCTGAGGTGAGCACCCCATCTACCGGAATGATCTGGTTGTTTTTGATGAGGAGCTCGTCTCCCTCTGCTATGTTTTCAATGCTGATTTCCGACATCTTACCCTTAGTGATGCGGGTGGTAGAAATGGGAAAATAGGATTTATAGTCTCTTTCAAAAGAAAGATAGTGATAGCTGCGCTGCTGGTACCATTTGCCCGTGAGCAGGAAAAACACAAGGCCTGCCAGGCTGTCGATGTAGCCAGCCCCAGTTCCTGTGGTAACCTGATAGATGCTGGTAAAAAACATTACTAAAATGCCAAGGGCCAGCGGAATATTGATGTCAAATGTTTTGTATTTTAAGCTGTACCAGGCTAGTTTGATGTAGTCAAAGCCGGAATAAAAGACCACCGGCAAGCTGAGTACCAAATTAAGATAGCCAAACCATTGCCTGAAATACGGATCTTCGAGTCCGAGGTATTCCGGGAAACTAAATAACATAATATTGCCAAAGGCAAAGCCGGCCACCCCAATTTTGATCTTGAGCTGCTCATCATAACCCTTGTCTGCATGGGCCTCCAATTCGATGAGCGGCTTGTAACCAATGGAATCAAGGACTTCCACTATCTTTCTCAAAGAGATGTTGTTGGGATTGTACCTTATTTCCACTTCTTTCCTCAGAAAATCTACCTTAGAAGCAAAGATCCCTTCATGAAATCGGTATAATTTTTCCAGCAACCAAACACAAGAAGAGCAGTGGATTTGTGGCAATT
This sequence comes from Saprospiraceae bacterium, assembly GCA_017987975.1. GTDB lineage: Bacteria > Bacteroidota > Bacteroidia > Chitinophagales > Saprospiraceae > JADKBO01. The sequence goes on along the minus strand of JAGNSQ010000013.1, from coordinate 2,218 downwards.
GAAATACAACCAATGACAGTTGCGGTGATATGGGCCGTGTAAGTCTATCAATGATGATTTGTTCATCGAGGTATTCGTACTCTTCCTTCGATTTTGATTTCAGTGAAAACCCCGGATTATCGGCTAGATTATAGTAGTCGCACAGGTTATTTTGGTCTAATACTTCATATACGGTCTTGCAGCCCAGACAACAAAAGTTCTCTTCTTTATAGATAAATGGCGTACCAATTACGGGGTCATTGCAATGTTTACATGTCAATTTAACCCCTACATGCTCTGTTGTCATACCACATCATTGATTGATGGGGTAAAAATAGAAAAAGGGAGAGAGGGTGGATGTGATCAAAGTCACCAGGGTGGATGATGCGGAGCGGAGCATCCGGCAACGGAGCATCCGGTCCCTACACCTCTTTTGAGGCGTAGGGACAAGCAACGGAGCACCTGTCCCTATAACTGCGAAGCTGGTGTAGGGATCCGGTCCCTACACCTCTTTTGAGGCGTAGGGACAAGCAACGGAGCACCTGTCCCTATAACTGCGAAGCTGGTGTAGGGATCCGGTCCCTACACCTCTTTTGAGGCGTAGGGACAAGC
>JAGNSQ010000013.1:0-1527 GCA_017987975.1 Saprospiraceae bacterium | reverse complement strand
TGGTCAAATTGGCAGTATTGAACTGAAGCCTGACAATTATGACATCAAACAATTGGCAGGCATGCTTCAGAACATTGAAGATTTGTTGTATCCGGGACAAAAAAATGATAGGCCATTGATAACTTATAATGTGCAAGAGGGTTCAGTTCGCCATATATTCAAAACACCCATCCAGTATATCATAGGATTTAGCGCAGTGTTGAGTCAAATCAATGAAATAAATTCCATCGATTTTTTAGATTTAAGATCCGCAAAAGCCATCGAAAATTTACAGCAAATTGCTTACCAGAAGAACTATGGCTTTTTGATCACAACATCAATCAATGATGAAATTATACTCTCTATTCACTCGGGCACACAATTCATGCGAACAGAAAACAAATGGGTGGATGCTGAATTTTACTTTTATGGAATTCTTAAAGATGCCGGTGGTAAAGGAAAGGCCAATATCCACATAGACACCCAGGAATATGGTTATTTGGGAATAGAGACCGATCAAAATTTTTTAATGTCACATGAGACCAATCTCTTGTATAAAAAATTTGGGGTGCGTGCTACTGGAAAACAAAACATAGATAGTGGTGAAATTGACACCAAAACGCTTAAACTTATTGAATTGATTGACTATCACCCCAGATATGACGCTGAATACCTAGCTGCTTTGATTTCCAAATCAAAAAATACCTGGCAAGGAGTTGACCCTGATAACTGGTTATCCGAAATAAGAGGAGGTTATGAAGGATAGTGTGCTTTTAGATACCAGCTTTTTCATCAGATTGTTGAATCCAACGGATCAGCTACATGCAAATGCGAATGGGTATTACAAATATTTTCTTGATAATGATTTTGGTTTAAAGATTTCTACTATTTCTATAGCAGAGTATTGTGTCAAAGGTAACATTTCAGAGCTACCCTTACGACAACTACAAATTATACCTTTCAATTTTGATCATGCTTTGAAGACATCTGAATTTGCCAAAATTTTATTTAGCCAAAACGGGTTGAAAGGCCTTAATTTCCAACCAAGAGCCATTATTCCGAATGATTCAAAACTTTTTGCACAGTCCAGTATTGATCCTACAATAAATTATTTTGTTACATCAGATACAAGATCGAAAGCGACCTATTCAACAATTAAGGCGCATGTAAATCCACTTTTTGTCCTAATAGACATCGCAATTCCACACACCCAGGTCTTTGGTGTCCTGGATTTATAAAAATCACACATTTACTTTCCAAAGCGGATAAAAGACCAAATTTGATTGCTTCAATATGGCCATTGACTCCGGTTTTTGTTACCTATTTAAAATACCCCTCTTGCATTTTTAATGGATTGGGCCTTTGCAGGGAAAAACCCAAGATGCATGACACGTCACGACGCAAGATATTGCGTCGCTACGTGTTGTCATTATGAAAGGGGGGATTGCAATATTAATCCCCAACCAAAGATCAGTGTATTAATTCATCCACAATCGGTTAATCCATTATTGGTAAATCCACAATCGGTACCCCTCCACCAATGCCCGG
>JAGNSQ010000230.1 GCA_017987975.1 Saprospiraceae bacterium | reverse complement strand
TCCCGGATCCCTACGCCGGCTTTGCCTGCATAGGGACAGGTGCTCCGATGCTCCGTGACACGTTCCCAGATGCTCGGTTGCCGGATGCTCAGTTGCCGGATCCTTACGCCGGCTCCGCCTTCATAGGGACAAGCACCTCCTACACCTCCGAAACCTCCGAAACCTCTGATCCATCCGAAACCTCTGACACCTCCGAAACCTCTGACACCTCCGAAACCTCCGAAACCAAAAAAATCACTACCTTACCACCGAAACCTATTATAAACTAAACTGTTGGTAATGAAAACATCCTATTTATTGTGTTTTTTTGCAGTCCTATTTACAGCATGCAACGAAAATAAAGAAGAAAAAATGAAGACCGAAATGTACGTTAAGGCCGAATCAATCCAGGCCCCTGTAGCGATCAAACACGACACCTTACTGGAAAAACATGGCGACAAAAGACTTGATCCCTACTACTGGATGAAGTTGACAGATGATCAAAAAAATGCCAAAGAACCCGATCAACAGACCAAAGATGTGCTGGCCTATCTGGATGCTGAAAATGTCTATCGCGATACCCTAATGGCGCATACCAAAGACTTTCAGGAAAAGTTGTACAATGAAATCGTGGGCCGCATCAAACAAACAGATATGTCGGTGCCCTACAAATACAATGGGTACTACTACATCACCCGTTTTGAAGAAGGAAAGGACTATGCTATCAAAGCGAGGAAAAAGGGAAGTCTCGACGCTCCCGAAGAGATCATGATTGATGAAAATGTGCGGGCAAAGGATCAAAAATATTACGCTGCTTCTGGCTACAATGTAAGTCCTGACAATAAAATCCTGGCCATCGGAGAAGATTTGGTGAGCAGAAGACAATACACCCTCCGATTTTTGGACCTTAGCTCTGGCACATTCCTGAAAGACGAGATCCCCAATACCAATGGTGGCGCTGTTTGGGCAGCTGACAGTAAAACCATCTTTTATGAAACCAAGGATGAGGCCCTTCGTTCTTATAAAGTTTTTAGACACACGCTTGGTACTCCGGTCAGTAAAGATGTTATGGTCTTTCATGAAACCGATGAGACCTTTTCATCTTATGTTTATAAAACAAAATCTGAAAAATACATTATCATAGGATCATGGGCCACCTTGTCTCAGGAATTCAGATATGTTGATGCTGCAACCCCTGATGCCGCATTCAAAATATTCCAGACACGTGAACGTGAGTTGGAACACAGCATAGAGCATTATAATGACAAATGGTACATCAGGACCAACAAGGACAAAGCTAAAAATTTCAAAATCATGACTTGTCCGCTTGACAAGACATCAAAAGAAAACTGGACCGATTTTGTAGCCCACAGAGATGATGTGTTAGTTGAAGGCATGGAAATATTCAAAAATTACTTTGTGCTTTCAGAAAGGGTAAAAGGCATAACCCAAATAAGAGTAATGCCTTGGAGCGGAAAAGACCACTATGTTGATTTTGGACAAAAAGCATTTACGGCCAATGTAGGCATCAACCCTGATTTCGACACCGAAATGCTCCGATTAAATTTTACATCAATGACTACCCCCAGTACCACCTATGATTACACCATGGCGGGCAAAAAACTCACTATGCTAAAACAACAGGAAGTAGTGGGGAAGTTCAATGCAGCTGATTACCTGGATGAGCGCTTTTTTGTTAAAGCAAAAGATGGCAGAGAGATTCCGGTATCTATGGTGTATAAAAAAGGATTTGAAAAAAATGGAAAAGCACCTTTGCTTTTGTATGCTTATGGTTCTTATGGGGCCAGCATGGATCCTTATTTTAGCTCAGTAAGACTTTCTTTACTTGATCGAGGCTTTGCATTTGCTATTGCCCATATCAGAGGAGGTGAAGAGATGGGGCGATATTGGTACGAAGAAGGTAAGTTTTTCAATAAGAAAAATACTTTTACAGATTACATCGCTTGCGCTGAATACCTCATTGATCAAAAATACACCAGCAAAGAGGCCCTTTTTGCTCAAGGAGGAAGTGCTGGTGGACTATTAATGGGTGCTGTAGCCAATATGGCTCCACAGCTGTTCAAAGGCATGATAGCACAGGTTCCTTTTGTAGACGTGGTTACCACCATGCTGGATGAAAGCATACCACTGACAACCGGAGAATACGATGAATGGGGAAATCCCAATCAAAAAGATTACTATGATTATATGAAATCTTACTCTCCATATGACAATGTAAGTGCACAAGCTTACCCTGCCATGCTGGTTACAACCGGATATTGGGACAGCCAGGTACAATACTGGGAACCTGCCAAGTGGGTAGCAAAACTCAGGGCAACTAAAACTGATAAAAACCCGCTCCTAATGTATTGCAATATGGATACTGGCCATGGAGGTGCGTCCGGAAGGTTTAAAAGATTTAGAGAGACCGCTATGGAATATGCATTTATCTTTGATCTGATAGGCATCAACAAATAAAAAACTAGGGCTTCGGCCCTTTTTTTATGTCCAAAATTGTGGTCACTTTTAGCTTTTAATTAAAGCATTACCCTTAATTTTGGGTTTCACTAACCAAGCAGCTAAAATGCAAACACTTCAGGCTTATATGCAGGAAAACAAAGAGCGATATGTCAGCGAACTGCTCGACCTGCTCAGGATTCCTTCCATCAGTGCAGATCCTAAATACAAAGGAGATTGTAAAAAAACCGCAGAATTTATTGCAGCCTCTCTTAAAAAGGCAGGATGCAAAACCGTTAAAATTTATCCAACAGATGGTCACCCGGTAGTATATGGTGAACACATCACCGATAAAACCAAACCTACCGTTTTGGTGTATGGTCATTATGATGTCCAGCCACCGGATCCGCTGGAATTATGGGAAAGTCCTCCTTTTGAACCCGTCATTAAAAAAACAAAAATCCACCCTCAAGGCGCCATCTTTGCCAGAGGCTCTTGTGATGATAAAGGCCAGGTGTACATGCACATCAAAGCTTTTGAAGCCATGGTAGCTACCAAATCCCTGCCATGCAATGTCAAATTTATGATCGAGGGCGAAGAAGAGATAGGCAGTAAACACTTGG
>JAGNSQ010000012.1:19319-41981 GCA_017987975.1 Saprospiraceae bacterium | reverse complement strand
GGTCAGGCCGAAATTATCAAAGGTCAGGCAACGTCTCTTTCTGTAACCAATGGTCCTATTGTGGGTCAGATTGACTCTATTGTTTGGACCAATCTGGCAGGTGAGGTGTTGTGTGCTGCTCCTACCTGTAGGGTTATTAATGTTACACCTGAAGATAATGATACCTATTGTGCAAGGATCTTCTACAATGGTGGTTGTTACATTGAGGATTGTTTCTCACTTACAGTTAGACCACTAATTGAAATTATTCTTCCCAATATCATTACCCTTGATGGCAGTAGTAATTCTAATTTCTTCATTCAGAATTATGCCAACATCGACAAGGTGAGATCATTGAATATCTTCGATAGGTGGGGCAACCTTGTGTATACCAGATCTGAATACAAACCAGCCCCCGGAGATTCTGGTTGGGATGGTAAGATAAACGGTAAAGATGTGGTTCCCGGTGTTTATGCTTATACCATTGATGTCTTGCTTACAGATGGCAAAGACTTAAAAATAAACGGAGATGTGACCGTTATTAAGTAGAAAACTTATAAGCTCTTGATGGGTCGGAGAATTTGTATTCTCCGGCCTTTTTTAATTTTGCTCGGGATCAATGTTTATCTTTGTCGATAATTCATCAATTTGAAACTGATATTTTCAATAGCCTGGAGGTACCTGATTGGCAAAAAAAGCACCCAAGCCATCAATCTGATCACTTTTATTTCAATGCTCGGTCTAACTGTGGGCACGGCTGCTTTATTATTGATCTTATCAGTTTTTAATGGCTTTGAAGATTTGATCTCAAAATTGATGAATGCTTATAATCCAGATCTGAAGGTAGTTGCAGCGGAAGGATTGTATTTGGAACTGGATTCTACACAATTGGCAAAAGTGGGTTCCATTCCAGGGATCAAACAGTGGTCTGAAAGCCTTGAAACGGTGGTTTTGTTTGACTATGACAAATCCCAGGAAGCAGGGATAATTAAAGGGGTTGACAACCATTACAGAAAGGTAACCAATATTGATTCTACCATTGTTCGGGGTGAGTATGTAACGGCACAGGGAAATACCAATTTCGCTATTTTGGGGTCAGGGATGTTTAATAAACTTTCAATCAACCCATCAGATCCATTGACACCTGTTGTAGTATACGCCGCCTTAAAATCAAAGGGACCCCTTTCAAAAGATTATTCAACCCTGGAGCTGTACCCTGCAGGAGTATTTACTGTTGGAAGTGAAGAAGACATGCAATATGTGCTTACTGATATTCAGGCAGTCAGAGATCTTGTGCAACGTCCGACAGCTACAAGTTCTCTGGAGATTGATCTTGAAGATAAGGCAGATGTTAAAGCAATCAGGGAAGCATTGGTTTCCTTGTTGGGCCAACAAATCACCATCAAAGATAGGTATCAACAGGATGAAGCCTTTTTACGCATTATGAATATTGAGAAGTGGATTGCCTATCTAATAGCCTGTCTTACCCTTGGCCTCATATCCTTTAATCTTATTGGAGCTTTGTGGATGATTGTTTTAGAAAAAAAAAGGGATATATCTGTGTTGAAGTCTATGGGCTTTACCAATCTTTTGGTAAGAAAGCTGGTCATGCAGCTGGGCTTGCTGATCGGAATTATGGGCCTGGCATTTGGGCTCATATTGGCCTCAATCCTTTATTGGTTGCAAAAATATTATGATCTGGTAGAAGTTCCCCCCGGCTTTATGATAGATGCCTATCCGATTGCATTCAGAGGTCAGGATTTTTTATTGGTTTCCGTTACGGTCATTTTTTTGGCCTGGGTAGCTTCCATCTTGCCCGCCTACCGGGCTTCCAGGATTTCTGCTTTTGTACGCCATGAATAAACAGTAAAAACGTAACTTTTCTTAACTTTGCCCCGGCGAACCCATTCATTAAGCCTTATATATATAAAAGATGAAATTTATTGCAGAAATAGACGTAATGCCCCATAAAGAATTGTTGGATCCTCAGGGGAAAACAGTTGGTAAAAATATGGACCACATTGGCATCGAAGGAGTTAAAGACGTGAGGATAGGCAAACACATTCAAATGGTATTGGAATGTGTGGATGAGGCGAAAGCAAAAGAAGAAGTTGAAAAGGCTTGCCAAAAGATTCTGACCAATCCTATTATGGAGTCTTATACCTATGTGTTGACCCCACAATAATATGTTATACCTCGTTCCAACACCCATAGGAAACCTTGAGGACATCACCCTAAGGGCTATTAAAGTGTTGAACGAAGTAGATATCATTCTTGCAGAAGACACACGAACAAGCGGTGTTTTGCTCAAACACCTGCAAGTAAAAACGGATCTCAAGCCTTATCATGCTTTTAATGAACACAAGATCGTAGAGCAGGTTATTACTATGCTTTCACAGGGAAGCAAGATTGCTCTCATCTCAGATGCGGGAACGCCTGGAATTTCAGATCCGGGATTTTTATTGGTAAGAGCGTGCAGACAAAATGATATACCCGTAACCTGCCTGCCAGGTGCTGTTGCCTTTGTGCCCGCATTGGCAGCATCCGGTCTACCTTCTGATGCCTTTTATTTTGAAGGATTTTTGCCACATAAAAAGGGTAGACAAACTGCTTTGAAAAGACTTGCAAGTCTTGAATGTACTTTTATTTTGTACGAATCTCCTCACAGAATAGTAAAATGTCTTGAAGAACTGGCCACCGTTTGTGGACCAGAAAGAAACGCCAGCGTGGCAAGAGAAATTAGTAAAATGTTTGAAGAGCAACGGACTGCCCCTTTGGCAAAATTGATTGAACACTTTAAAGTACACCCACCAAAAGGCGAATTTGTAGTTGTAGTTGAAGGCCTTTCTTAGTATGACTGACTTACTTAAAAGTATACTGGTATATTTAATTTCTTTATTTACCTTGACCATCGGTTTTGGGCAATCACCTATCAACGAGGAATTGGTAAAGTCAGGAATGAAATACCTGGGTAAGCCATATCGCTCAGGCACCATTGAAAGTTTGGATTTTGAAAAGTGTATTGTCCAAAACGAGGCATTTGATTGTTATACTTTTGTAGAAAGAGCATTAGCAGCAGCCCTTGACCCAAAACACCCGGAGGATAAAATTTTACAGCTGAGATATAGAAATGGTAAAGTAGAAGGCTATTGCTCTCGCTTACATTATTTATCAGATTGGTTACTCATCCAAATTAAAAATAATGTATTGCAAGATGTCACTGCCAGCATACCTGGCAGCTCTGAAATCTATTTTCATTTAAATTTTATGTCAAAACATCCGCACCTTTATCCTGCCATGCTCAGAGACAAGTGTCAGAATGAGATAAAATCCATTGAAGCGCAGATTTCTAAAAAGAAATTCTATTTTATTCCCAAATCAAGTATAGACCTTGTATTACCTTATATCCAAAATGGTGATCTGATTGCCATTGCTACCTACAAAAAAGGATTGGATTTTAGCCATGTTGGAATTGCGGTTATTAAAAATGGAGTGCTCTATTTATTGCATGCATCCAGCGATCAAAAAAAAGTGACCCTAAGTAAAAGAAGCTTACAAGATTACCTGAAAAGAAACCGTTTACAGAAAGGGATTGCAATTTTCAGAGTAGTTCCTTAATCACTACCTGAGCACGGTCAAATCACCTGTAAAGTAAAAGTCTTCTTCATTTTCCGGGCAGTAGGCTTTGACAACATAGGTATATACGCCACTTTCAAGGGGTCTGCCATTTAGACTGGCGTCCCAGATGGCATCAATATTGTCTGTTTGATAAACGATATTACCCCAGCGATCGCGGATGATTATGGATCTGAATTCTTCCGGATTGGCAGATTTGGTGAAAAACATCTTATTGTTTTCATTGCCGTTTACATATAGAATATTAGGAATGTAGTATCCTTCATCACTACATCTCGTAAAAAGATTGATTAACAACTGTTGCTCTGAAGTACAACCTGTATTTTGATCCGTTGCAATCACCGTATAATAGGTAGATTCTTCAATTTCCCTGACAATGGGTTCAGGACATTCGGTACAATTTAAACCGTTTGTGGGAGTCCATTGATAAGTGTAATTATTGCCGGCACCTAAATCTGCTTTCACCACTACTTTTGAGTTGAAATACAAGTCATACCCTTTTTCTTTTAAGGTATAATCAATCTTGGGATGAACATAAACAAATACAATTTCAGTGTCTGGGATACACGTAGTACGATTGCCAATTACCTGAATATACGAGCTTGAATCTGGTAAAATTTCTATTTGTTTACCCTTTGCAATCCGGTGACCATCATAAACCCAGCTATACTCAAAGGCCAGTCCATCGGCACTCAACACCACGGTTTCGCCCGGGCAGATGGTATCACCAATAGCCTCAATTTCTGCCTTTGTGATGACATCAATAAGAAGTGAATCCCGGAGGCTGCATTCATCAATGGTGCATTCCAAGGTATAAAACCCAGTTTCTTTAGGCGTTATTTGGGAATTAACTGCATTGCCAATCACATTTTGTTGGTAGGTCCATTCAGCAGTGCCAATGCCACTACCTTGAAGTTTTACATTTTCTCCCAGGCAAATCTGTAGATCCGAACCTGCGTTGATACTATTATGAGGAATTAAATTTACTGTAATCTTATCTTCATAGGGACAACCATTAGCGGATTCCACTTTTACAGTATAAACGGTTTGCGTTTTGGGTGTTACCAAAACGGTATCACAACCCAGGCACAACTCTGTATTGCCCTGTAACCATTGTGTTGTCTTCACTCCTTGTGCAAAAAGGAGGGTAGCGCTATCCTGGCAAATAAATTTCTGCTGTAGTAAAAAATCAGGAATCGTCGCTTCTACCTCAACATACAATGAGTCTTTTCCTGAACATCCATATACATTATAAGCAGTAGCAGTATAATAGCCACTGGTTTCAGGTGTAATAGTAACTATCTGACAACTATCTTCACAGTTTGCTAGATTGACACCTTGCCAAATGTATATGTAATCAGGATTATGATTTAGTATTGATAGCTCGGCTTTGATTCCTTTGCAGAGTACAGTATCTGATATCATATCTACTTCCGGAGCAAAAACAGGGGCCACCCGGACAAGGGTTGAATCTTGGGCAGTGCAACCATTGGAAGCTGTATAGGTAGAGATATATAGAGTTGTATCTGCCGGAAAAACTTTTGTAATTAGGCACCCTTGGCATAAAGTACCTGCTGCATCCTGCCATTGATTGCTGCCGTTGAGTACATTGTTGATCAGACTGAGGTGTAACAAGGCACTGTCTCCCATACAAATGGTTGTATCAGGCCCTGCATTGATGCGATTGTTGGGTAAGATGTCTATATTTTGAACAAGGCTGGCGAAACAACCTTTTTCGGATAGGGTGGTAAGACGCACCAAGTGGATGCCACTTTTTTCAAACACATAAGAAGGTGCCGAATCTGTAATTTTATTTTGCTCTATTTCCCATTCATTGGTTACGATGGTGCCACTTAAAAGGGTGCTGTTGTTTTGAAACTGCACTGCATTGTATTGACAGGTTGAAGCGTCCCATAAAAATTTGGGTTCCGGATTGGGGTAAACACCCGCAAAACTATCGATGACTAATGTATCAGAACAATTGTCTGTATGTGCGGTGAGGGTTAACTGATAGACACCATATGAATTAAACTCAGGTTCAATTGTATTACCGGAAAGCTGAACTGAATTGCCATTGGCAACCAGATTCCATTCATAATAAGTTGCTGGCGAAGATGTGGTGGATAGATTATTGATACTGACTTTTGATGGAAGACCACACAAAGGATCTGCAACCGGATTTACTTTCAGATCAATGTTGTTAACCACAATGTCGTCATTGGTAAAATTTCTTTTACAGCCTGCATTGTCTGAAATAATCAGTTTGGGTGAATAGATCCCGGGGTTGAGATATTCAATCGTTTTTTCATCACTGATTTGGAGTAGTAGAGTTGAGTCAATGATGCCATTTCCATAATCCCAATAGTAGCGATAATAGTCATCTGAATTGGCGGTAAATTTTACCCTTAAGGGAGTACAATCATTTTCAATCTCATAATCAAAATTCCCACGAGGTCCCAGAACCATGACATAATCTTTAAAAGTAATGGTATCCTGACATACATTGGACCTGATGGCTATCAGTGTTACATCGAAGGTATCTGGCTCAAAGTAAATATGGGAAGGATCACTTACAAAACTTACACCACTCCCGTCTCCAAAGTCCCACTGATAAGCAATGGCATTTGATGAGCCATTTGAAAAACGGGTTAGCAGAGGTGGACATGTTTCAAACAGGGGGTCTCCACTAAATGCAGCAACAGGGTTTTTTACATCAATCCAGGCTGTTTCGCAATGGGTGTTTTCACAACCTCTGATATCATACAGGGTCAGGCATACATCATAGATTCCTTCATTGTCATATCGATGCCGGGATATTCCTACCAAGGATTCTCCTCCATCCCCAAAGGTCCATTTATAACCACTGGTATTATCATTGTTTCCCGTTGGAATAAAAAGAACTTCCTGATTGGTACACCCAAGTGTATCAGCAGAAAATCCTGTTTCCAGGAGTAAACCCTGTATGGCATCATTGAGATAGACACTATCTGTGCATCCCCAATCATCGGTCAGTTTTAAAAACACGTCAAAGTAGTCGGCCTTATCAATATATATTTTGACACTGTCGGTGTTGGTGAAGGAATCATTCGATATTTGCCAAACCAAATTTGTGATCTGGGCAAAACTATCCTTGCTTTCATGTGTCAGCAGGATGTCTTGTGGAATACAGGCTATTTTTGGATAAATGATTTTTGGTTCTATGGCATTGACCATAGCTTTATCGGCATATTGAAAACTATCTATGCAGTCGTGTACATCTTTTATAAACAACCAGGGCAAATCTTGTAAGCCCGAATTTTTGAAAGTGTATTCAGGTGCTGTTAAAGTGTCGGTTTCATTAAATCTAAATGAGGAATAAACCGCATCTGTGGATTGATTTTCAAATTGAATGGAAAGAGGGGCACAACCTCTCAGCGTGTCTGGCTCATAAAGGGCCTTAAGTTGTGTTATTTGGATCGTATCAGTTCTTTCGTGGATACAGCCGGTGGTAAAGTTTTTACTATAAATCTGAATGGTGTACAACCCTCTACCTGGAAATGTAAAACGGGTGAGTAATGAATCCCGAATGGTATCTCTCTTATTCATATCTCCTACCACCCAGTAAAGGCTGTCTGCTCCTAAAGAAAGATTGTTGAGGATTACTGTATTGGGGTCATCACACTGATAAATAATTTCATACTTGGATACCGGATCAAGGACGGTGATGAGATCATCAATTCTTTTTGTAACCGGACATCCATTGTGGTAAGCTGTCAGGGTTACATCATACTGGCCGGGTTTACCATACAGGTGTTGTACATCGGCACCCGTGCCGCTATTCATGTCGCCAAAATTCCAAACAAAATAATTGGCGTTAGCTGAACAATTTTGTGTAAAGCTTCTTTCCACATTGAGACACTCTTCAATGGGAGCTACAATAAAGTCTACAGTTGGCGGCGTCCCTCCCTGCACATATTCTTCTCTGATCACAGTGTCTCTGCATCCAATAGCATTGGTAACTACGAGCCTGACATCATGCCTGCCAACAGCATTCAAATTGAAACTTGGATTTTTTAGGCTTGATGTAAAAATCACAGGATTCCCTACTTCCCACTTATATTGGGTGATGGGAATTTCTGTGATGACGCTGTCTCCTAAACTAACCGTAAAAGGCACGCATCCCCCAACAAAATTAAAAGGAAGATTGGCCTCAAATTTTTTGATCTCTATATCTTTGTTTAATTGAACTACACAGCCATTGCCATCAATATAATCGACCACCAGTTGGTAGGTACCAAATTTTTGAATGGTAAAGGACGTTGGGTTTGTGGTTTCGGTTAAATTTATACTGTTACCGGTAAGTTTCCATTGGTATTTCCCGGGACTCTGTCCGTTGACATTAATGGTTACCGGTACCGTACAGGAAAATTGGTTGTCAATGACAATTTGTGGTTCAGGGGCTTTTAAAACATTTACACAATTTTTTTCGACGGTGTCCCTGCAATTGCCCCTCCATCGGTAGAGTTTGACGGTGAAACATCCTGATTGTGTATAGCTGTGAAATGGATTCAGATTGCCAGAGGTATTGCCATCGTCAAAAACCCAAAGCACAGAATCGGCACCCAGTTCAGAACCGTCTTTAAAAAGTATGTTTTCACCTATGCAGTAGTCATTTTTATCGGTTATAATTTCTTTTTTTGGGTTGGTGTTTACATAATCATCCAGGAAGAGGGTATCGGTACATTCTCCCTTTTTGATAATGAGTGTGAGGTCGTAGCTTCCTTTTGTATTAAAGATAGCTTCAGGAGGAGTAAGCCCATTGTAGGTTTGTCCATTTCCCAAATCCCACTGATAGTTGGCGGCAGGATCTGCATTCAGGTTTTCCATTTTTACCCTCCAGGGCAATTCGCATGATTCCAAAAATGTTTTTTTCAAAGCGGGGTCCGGCACCGCAAAAATGGTCAATAAGTCTTTTTTACTAATGGTTGCCTCACAGCCTTTGTCATCTTTGATGGTCAACGACATTGAGTATAGACCGGCAAATGAGTAGATGGAGGAAACAGAAGCGCCGGCTTCTGTAGTTTTTAAAACATTGGCGCTACCTCCTATATCCCAGGTCCATTCTACTATGTTACCATTTGGACTATTTGAAAGATCTGTAAAATTAACACCAAGAGGCACACAACCTTTCTCCTTGTCAATGAAAAAATTGGGTTCCGGCTTTTGGTAAATGTTGATGTAGCTGTCTTTACAGGTAGTATGCTTTTCGCCGGCGGCATTGGTTACAGTCAAACAAATCTTGTAAGATCCTGGTTTGTCAAAAATTCTTCCCGGATTTTGTTTGTCTGAGGTCAAGCCGCTTAAATCCCAGCTCCAGGCAACGATAGGACTGGCTGAACTGACACTTTTATCAATAAAAACAACTTGAAGGGCACCGCACCCTGTCGTCTGACTGGCTTCGAAATCCGCATTTATCTGGGCTCTGCCCAATACGGGTAAAAGTAGTATTAATCCTATTTTGAGTACCAATTGCATGGTTGCCTATTACGGTGTAAAGTTAGAAAGTGTTTGCCTACCCAATATCAGGTTATTCCCCTATTTTTATTAAGACAAAAAAAGAGCCAAATTCCCTGATATTTTACAAAAATCTAACCGAAATAGACAAAATCTTACTTAATCAGGAAGATTGCGTTGCTAAATAATAGATTTCCTCCCTCCCAAAAGCCCCTGAACAAGGGATTATCTATCATATATACCACATTTCCTCTACCCATTGACTCTATTGCATAACTCACTGTTTCTGACAAAGTGGGTTTAATTTTTGAGCCTACAAAGCCCAGACTTTTATAATTTATTGGTACATAGATAGGATTCCAGGTGTTTTTTAAGAGTTTATAGGACTGATTTCCTGTTTTGAGGCTGTAATAGGGTTGGAGCAGGCCAAAAGTCAAGGGATGACTTTCGTCCAACCTGTTTTCAATAATTGCACCCGAAACATAATCCGACAATTCATTTCGGTCATGTTCGTGATACAAGTCTTTTCTGGCATTGAGGATTCTTATTTCTTTTTCTTTTTTTGCATTTTCTTTCTCTTCAGTGGTTGCATAACTGTTTAACGCCCAGCCTTCTTTATCAGTAAATAACGACAATGAACTTCCCATTGCTATTAATTTACCACCCGTATTTACCCACGATTTAATCCTGGTTATGGTGTTTTCACTTAGTTCATATCCGCCATCAGGTAAGACTAGGGTATTATATTGATTGAGGTCAATCCTGGAAAGTTGGTCAACCGTTGTCCTGGTTATTGGATAGCCAATAACTTCGTCAAAGAAGTGCCAAATTTGTCCAGATTCGTTGTTGGCAGTGCCTTCACCAGTTAGGGTTAATACTTTTGGTTGGTTAAGGATGACGAACGAATTTCCTCCAATATCTCCACCGCTGCTCGCCAAACCACTTTCTACAAAGCCGGCACCATCAAATCCGTTTAATAAATTCGGCAAATCTTTTTCCAGGACTTTGTGCGGATTATCACCCCGAGTAACAAAAATTGATCCTTTTTCCACCTTGGTTTGATCAAAGGTGATGGGTTTTAAAGCCAATCGAACCACATATCCCAGCTGATACAGTTTTGAAAGTAAGCGTGGAGCTTCTATTTGATTCCAGTTAAAATAATAAGCGTATGCTTTGTTGGGCCACTGAATTTGTTTTAATTCTCGTCTTGTACTTTGGTTTGCTATGGCCAGTTTGGTGGTGAGACCATAAGCTTCGAGATTATAGGCAAAAGGCAACGACCAGGCTGTGATATCATAAGTATTGCTATCGGGCAATTCAGTGTTGTATTCAAAAAAAATTTGTGTGAGAATGGATTTTGGTTGATCAGCATAAATGACCATGTCTCCAATCTGGATGTCAAACTCTTTTTGGCTTGCGCTTGAATAGTGAAAGCCATTTGTCTTTTTCTTTTCAGCCGCAAAAGTATATTGAATGCCATTTCGCCTGAGATTTTCTGTTAATCGTTCTAATCTGGGATGGTTTTTGAGAATGTAGGTATGAAACTTTCCTTTGGGTTGTTGCCTGCTGTCTTTAAAAAATTTGCGAAACTCTCGTATGAGTTCTGTTCCACGGCTGGCCGAAAATTCTATGGTTGCCAGACTGGTTGTTTTGTGTTCCTCAATTCGGCGGGCAAGGGTTAAGGTATCGCCACTCTCTATTTCAATTGCTCTACTGGCTCTAATACCAGCTTTTTCATAGGTCATGCCAATTGCACCATTATAAGTAGGATACGTATCACCGTAACTGGGATAAAACAAGTCATAGACCTCTCTTGTAAAATAAAGCCAACCATTTTCATCAAAATATTTGGCATTGTTTTTTCCTACCTCAGTCTGAAAGTTGCGCTGGTGGTCAGTTATGAATTGATGATAAGGTTCAGCGGCCGGAGCAAAATAATAATGTTCGTTATAACCCATTTCGTGGACGTCTGTATGCACCTGCGGCATCCACTTGTTATAGGCGGCAATAAATTGTCTGGATTCGTGCTGACTTTGCCATGCCCAATCGCGGTTAAGGTCAAAGAGATAATGATTTACCCTGCCATAAGGCCAAGGTTCAATGTGTTCAATGTCGTCTTTAGATGGATTGGGTACCATTGAAGTTGCTGTGCGATTCCATTGTGTGTATCGGTTGTAGCCATCTGGATTTAAACATGGATTGATGATAATTAAAGCGTTTGACAACATATCATTGGCTTTCGTACTCCCGGGTTTTATCAAATCGTAAATTACCTGCATGGCAGACTCACTACCGGCTGCTTCATTTCCATGCACACTGTAGCTGAGCCAGATGATTACTTTTTCATTAACCTGCTCAGGGAGGGAAGGATGGAGACCAATGTGGTATAAATTTGTGAGGCGAATATTTTCCTTTTTTTCCAAATTTTCAGGACTCGAAATATAACACAACATCATGGGTCTACCTTCCGTAGTTGTGCCTATTTGTTCAATTTTTAGTCGATTGCTGTTTTCAGCCAGGTGTTGGATATAGGCTACCAATTGATGATGAGGGGTGTAGGTTTTTCCATATTGATTGTGGAAAAAATCCTGTGGACTTTTGATTTGTCCTTTAATGGCGGTTACCCCAAAAATTAAGTATAAAGCGAATACAACTCTAATCATAAAAATGGTTTGTAATGCAATATTAAGCTAAAAGCAGTTATTCTTTTATAAACTGAAGATTTGTTAAAATTTTATTAAATACGAAACTTTTCGTACGAAGGCCTTGATTCTACGAAATATTTCGTATATCATTGCATTTAAATTCTATTTATGACCCACAACCAGATACAGCACATGCCCACAGACGCAGAATTGGAAGTTCTGCAACTGCTATGGGAATATGGGGAAAGCAGTGTTCGTTTCATCAATGATATGCTCAACAAAAAAAGAGAGGTAGGATATACAACTACCTTAAAAATTATGCAAATCATGAATGATAAAGGCCTGGTAGTTCGTAATACAGATCAAAAGTCGCATTTATACAGAGCCGTTTTGCAAGAAAATAAAGCCAAGACTAAGTTGGTTAATGAATTTATCAGCAACGCATTCAATGGATCAGCAAAAGACCTGGTGATGCATGCATTGGGCAACCATCAATCGACCCAAAATGAGTTGGATGAGATTAAGGCCCTTATTCAGTCACTCGAAAAAAAGTCGTAATATGTTGTTTACCATAGACACAAGCTGGTTTCAGACCCTTGCATGGACCATCCTGCATTCGTTGTGGCAAGGAGCTCTGGTATTTATCTTTCTATTGATTTACAGAGCCCTTTTTCCTCACCTGAGTTCTGCGCAGAAATTCAGGGCAGCCTACGCATCATTAATTTCATTATTTATTATAGTGGTTGCTACATTTTTATACCTCCACAATGCACACATAGAAAGTGCACAAAACAAGGCGATGTTGTGGTATTGGCAATGGCAACAGACGGTGGCCGGTATTCAAAAGACAAGTATTGAAAGTTTCATCAATCAAAATGCAAGCTATATCAGCAACATTTGGTTTATAGGTTTTTTCGTGTTTGCCTTACGATACCTACTGGCCTATCTTTGGCTGGTAGCTCAGGCTTCAAAAGCTACCTCCTTTCAATTGCCAGGTATCTGCCTTGATACGATGAAAAAAAGAATGGGCATTGCCCAAAAAGTAGTGGTAAAGGCCTCATTTCAGTCAGGCAGCCCTTTTACAATGGGCCTGTTCACTTCCGCCATATTTTTTCCGATGGCTGTTGTCAATGCGCTCTCAACTGATGAGATAGAAGCCATTTTGGCCCACGAACTGGCCCACATCAGAAGAAATGATTTTATACTCCACCTCATTGCAGCTTTCGTAGAGACCATTCTTTATTATCACCCTGTTGTATGGTGGTTACAGCGCCAAATGGCACAATACAGAGAAGAAGCCTGTGACGATGAAGCAATGGCATTTACACAAAATCCAATGGCTTATGCCAAAGCACTTTTAAAAATTCAGGAGATCGACAGACTTGAAAAATCTCCTTCTCTATCACTTGCTTTTGCTGGTAAAAATAACAATCAATTATTGAACAGAATTAAAAGGATTTTCCACATGTCACACACACCAATTCAAATCAAAGAAAAACTGATGGCGAGCCTTGCCATCCTCATTTTTGCCATGGGACTCACCGAGGCGTATGCTTACCAACACGAGGGAGGTAAATATTCAGTGATTAAAGCCATAGAAGCTAAAGTAAACAAAGAAATACAAACTACAGTAACAGACAGTCTGCCTCAGATTAAAAAGAAGGGAACTGTCAGCATTATTAAATCAGATGGGGAAAAAGAAATTTCACTCAAAATGGAAAACGGTGAAATAAAAAGCCTATCCATCAATGGTGAACAAATACCAGCTGCTGATTTTGACAAACACAAACATCTCATCAAAGAAATCACAACCGATGACTATAAAACTTATACCCTCACCCTGGATGACCTGTCAAAAGGAGAATTTCCCTTTCACGGCGGTGATGTAAGAACCTTTACATTTGATTTTCCCAACGATGGTGAAATGTTTCAACTTGACTCATTACATAGAATATTCCAACTGCATGGTGATTCATTGCATCGACTAGGTAAAATTTTACAGTTTGAAGCCGATTCAATGCATAGATTGTTTTTAGATTATCCACACATGAGACACAATAATTTTAAGTTTCATTTCCCTGAAGGAGGAATGCACTTTCCCGATATGAAGGAATTCAAAGAGTTTGAAATTCATATTCCTGACACAGAAGGATGGGAACCAGAAAATTGGGCTCAAAGGCAGAGGGATGAAGAAATTGCTCTTATGCCTGAAATGAGCAGAGACAATCACTTTTTTAATAGAGACAATGACAAAAATCTTGAACAATTGATCGGTAGTCAATTAAACAGAGATGGATTTTTAATTGCTGGTAAATCAAACAAAATTGAATTGTCGGGTAAAAATTTGAAAATTAATGGTGAAAAGCAACCCAGCAATATCTGGAATAAATATAAAAATCTCTTTGAAAGAGAAACAGGGATGACCTTGACGAAAGATACAAAACTTGTTTTTGAAATTGACGGTAAGGAATCAAAAAGAAAATACAAAGCATTTTAAAATTCAATACAATTAAAACATGAAAAAAATATTTTTAGCAGCAATCTTGTTAGCTGGGCTTTTTTCAAATACACAGGCACAGGAAGACAAAAAAGTAGTGATCAAAAAAGTTGAGAAATCTGAAATGTCAGATGTGGAGAAAAAGGGCACTGGCAAGGAAAAAAGAGTAGTGGTCCAGGTAGAAACCAATAAAGATGCCGCCACAGAAGGAGAGGCAGAGCTTTCAATCACCAAAGAAATCAACAACGGGGTTGAAAAATCTATTTACACCTTAACTGAAAACAACGATGGAGAAGTCAATGTGATCAAGTGGGACGGTGAAGGCGAAATGCCCGCTGAGATCAGAGAAAAATTGGCAGATGTAGATGTGGCCATTGAAGGGGGAGACGACAAAATGATTTGGATCGAAAAAAATGTAGCATCTTGCTCTCCCAAAAAGAAGATGAAAAAATTTAAGTGGGATGAAGAAAAACCTGCTAACCCAAAAGTTAAATTAGGGGTTATGATTTCTGATAAAAACAACGGAGTATTGGTAGACGAAGTTTTTAAAGGTAGTTCTGCTGATAAAGCAGGTTTAGAGAAAGGCGATATTATTCTGAAATTAAATGATAAATATATCTTTTCAGACAATGCCCTTTTTGAAACGCTGGCCGGATTTAAAGATGGTGATAAAATTGGTATCACTGTGCTTAGAAACAACAAAGAAAAATCGATGAGTTTAACTTTTTAATAGCTCAGTTCAAAAATTAAGGAAGGCTGGAATTACAAAATTCCGGCCTTTTTAGTAGGAATTAATTGCATTGATTATCTTGTGTTATTATGTCAGCATTTGATGCATTCACGCAAAAACAATTACCATCAACCTACCCCTTTTTATTAGGTGTTGAAGTGGCCATCGAAAGTGGCACGTTATCGGATTATTCCAGAATTGGAATGGTTACCAATAATGCAGCAACCACAAATAATGGAAGCCTATCCCGGGTACTGCTACTTGAACATGGAGTTTCTCTCATTCGTTTATTTTCTCCAGAACATGGCATTTCTATCTCGGGTGCCGACGGGGTTGCACAATCCGATACCACAGACCCGGTAACCGGGCTGCCTGTCATCAGTCTTTATCGCGATGATCCAGCACCCCAGGATCAGCATCTGTTGGATCTTGATTTAATTATTTTTGATGTACCTGATGTTGGGGCTCGTTTTTACACCTATTTATGGACCTTGAGTCACGTTATGCAATCTTGTGAAAGGTTGGCACTGCCATTCATCATAATGGATAGGCCCAATCCCATTTCTGCACTTCTGGCTTTCAGTGAGGGTCCATTTCTGGATGAACAAAATTGCAGCTCATTTTTAGGTAGGTGGAATATCCCACTCAAACATAGTTGTACACTGGGCGAACTGGCCAACTATTTTCAATCCATAAAAACGCCTGGACTTGACCTTTCCATATTTAACATGCAAGGATATTCCCGACACTTGAGAGCCGGTTTGCATTACCCATTTCAACCCACATCTCCTGCTCTTTTCAGATGGCAGGGCCTTGTTTTATATCCCGGAACCTGTTTGCTGGAAGGTCTGAACCTCAATGAAGGAAGAGGTACTTCCATGCCCTTTGAATGTTTTGGAGCTCCCTGGCTGGATTCAGCTTTGTTTATTCAATCATTTCCAAAAGATACCTTTCCTTATCTTTCTCTAAAGGAGATAACTTATGTTCCCCAGGATTCAGTATTTAAAGACGAAAAATGTCATGGCATTCAAATTCTGCCGCAAACACCCGATGTTAGGGATGCGGTTAGCCTTGGTTTGACAATCATAGCTACTTTGTTCAAAACCCATGGCAATTGGATCAAAGAGAGAGCTTATTCTACCATGGTAAATCCAGAAGGGGCTCATCACCTCGACCGGTTGACGGGTATTTTTGAGGTCTTAAAAATGTTTCAAAAAGACCACAACTTACCTATCGATATTGCAACTGAATGGGAAGCCATTATCCAACCTTTTTTGTTGTACCCAATGCCAGCTGGCGATTAATAAAAAGACCCGATTCAGCATAAATACCAAACCGGGTCTGATTATCCAAATTGATTTTTCAGGAATGACTTTCTTCCAATTCTTCTTTGTGATGTTCAATTAATTTAGCCTGGATGTCAGGTGTCACAGGCATGTATTCAATAAACTTCTGGGTAAACTTGGCCTTTCCCTGGGTAAGAGAACGCAAGGTGGAAGAATATTGATACAATTCGGCCAAAGGCACCTTGGCTATGATTTTCTGATAGTGTCCATCGCTGTCCATACCTACTATCATTGCCCTCCTGGTTTGTAGGTCACCCATTACATCACCCATAACAGTATCTGCACATAAAACGGTCAACTCATAAATGGGTTCCAGTAATTGAGGAGCCGCATTCCTGAAGGCAGTTTTAAATGCATTGGTAGATGCCAACATAAAGGCCATATCATTGGAGTCTACGGAGTGCATTTTTCCATCAAAAATACTTACTCTGATATTTTGACAACAAGAACCCGTCAGTGGTCCTTCTGTCATTTTTTGCATGATACCTTTTTTAATGGCATTGATATATTTTGCATCAATGGAGCCACCAACAATGCACCAGTAAAAAGCCAATTTACCGCCCCAATCGAGATCTTCATATTCTCTGCTTCTCACGGTCAGACCTTCAGGGTCACCCATGCCTTCAAAATAGGGCTCTATCCGCATATGAACTTCTGCAAATTGTCCGGCACCACCGCTTTGTTTTTTATGGCGGTACATCTCATCGGCTTTTTTGGTAATGGTTTCACGATAAGGAATCCTTGGCTTTTCAAACTCCATAACAAGTCCATTCAGTTTTTCAATCCGGTATTTGATAATATCTAAATGAAGCTGGCCCTGACCATGAATGATGGTTTGTTTCAATTGAGCATTTTGTTCCACCAGCAAGGTGGGATCTTCTTCCTGGATCTGGTGAAGGGCCTTCATCAGTTTTTCCATATCCGACTTGCTCGGCGGCACCACTGCTGCTGTGATTCTTGGCTCAGGGAAATGAATTTTTTCAATTTTTTTGGTAGTTCCTTTTGTGGCCAAAGTATCGTTGGTGTGGGAGTCTTTTAATTTAACTGTAACACCAATATCACCCGCCCTCAATTCATCGACAGATACCCGGTTTTTGCCTTCTGCTACAAAAAGCTGGTTGATCCTTTCTGCGATTTGATGATCCATATTGTACAGTTCATCACCTGGTTTAATGGTACCTGCATACACCTTAAAATAAGATACCATGCCCACCTGTGGTTCAGACATGGTTTTGTAAATAAAGGCTGTTGTTTGTGAATTTTTACTGTCGCAAACCAGACTGCCACCACCATCAAGGTCAGCGGCCGGTCTGTCGGCAGGTGAAGGACAGATGTCATTAATAAAGCCCATAATCCTGCCGCTGCCCATGTTTTTGGTCGATGAGCAGCAAAATACCGGAAAGATTTGCTGGTTGGCCAGTGCAATGGTCAATCCTTTTGATAATTCTTCTTCTGTTAAGGTGCCTGATTCAAAAAACTTTTCCATCAGCCCTTCTTCGTTTTCTGCAGCAGCCTCAACCAATGCATTGTGCAATGCCATGGCCCTGTCCATTTCTGAAGCAGGAATTTCTTTTTTTACCGGTTTGCCCCCGGTTGCAGGAAATTCATACATCACCATTCTTAAGGCATCTATGATGCTGTTAAAGCCGGTTCCCTGATTGGTTGGATATTGAAAGGCCATAATTTTGTGACCAAATCTCGCTTGCGCTTGTTCAAGGGTCTTGTCGAAATCTGCTTTTTCATGGTCCAGTTGATTCATTACGATCATGCCCGGTGTTTTAAAGGCCTGCATGTATTCCCATATCAATTCTGTACCTACTTCTACCCCATGGGCAGCATTGATGATAATAACTCCGGTATCAGCCACTTTCATGGCGGAAATAACATCTCCTACAAAATCATCGTATCCCGGCGTATCAATGATGTTGATCTTGGAATCTTTCCACTTAACATGCATTAGTGTGCTGAAAATGGAGGTACCTCTCTCTTTTTCGAGCGTACTGAAATCAGAAGTGGTTGTCCCCTCTGCAATACTCCCCATCCTGTTGATTGCACCGGACTCAAAGAGCATCGTTTCAGCAAAACTTGTTTTCCCGCATCCGGAATGCCCCATTAAGACGACATTCCGTATATCTTTTGTGTCAAAACCCATAAAATGATGTTTTAGTGGTTAATAAAATTGGTATTATACCTCAAAATGAAAAATATAATATCGAATTAAAGTTAATTATTAATTAATTATTATTTTAACTATGGTCAAATCTTGTTTACATAATTTATTCAAAAATGTGTACCCAATTAACTGACAATAATTTATCAAACCAATGTCATCTAACCAAGCCTGTATTAGATTGGATATTTAACAAAAGCTGATGGTAAAATTCCAGATTGTAAGCCATGCATTTGATGAATTTGGTAAGGGGCACATATGACAAAAGTCATGGGTTTTCACTTGCTTTATCTTTACCTTTGCACTACGAATTATAGATTGAATTATGACTCACTTTGCCATTAACCGAAAGTTATTATTATTGACCACAGTGGTTTGTGGAGCCTTACTTTTTCCGGCTTTTATCCAACAACCGAAATTTATCAAAGAAGATCCTATAACATTAGTAGGACTGGGTGAAAAACTTTTTTTCGAAAAAATGTTGTCCCGAGACCAATCGGTCAGCTGTGCTTCCTGCCATATTCCGGAATTTGCATTTGCTGATACGGTTGCCTTCAGTGTAGGTGTTGGTGGCAAATTGGGCAAAAGAAATACACCCTCGGTTATGAATATGGCCAGCCGTGGTTTGATGTTTTATGATGGCAGAGCAGCCAGTCTGGAAGACCAGGTGCATTTTCCGGTAGAAGATCTCAATGAAATGGCTTTTAACCTTCAGGAAGGTGCTAAAAGGTTAAATGTAAATAAACAATATCAAGCTTGGTTTAAAAGTGTTTTTCAGGAAGAAGCTAAGCCTTCCAATATTGCCAAAGCCATTGCTGCCTACGAAGAAACACTGGAGACCTCCAACACCCTCTTCGACAATTATATGAAAGACTTAAAACCTTCAATGTCGGCAGCAGCCATCCGTGGAAGGGAGGTGTTTATGAGCAAAAAGGCAAAATGTTTTGATTGTCACTTTTCACCTGATTTTACCGGCGATGAATTTCGAAACATAGGACTTTTTGATCAGCATCAATTTGTTGACCGCGGAAGATTTGATGTTACAAAGGATTCAGCTGACCTGGGTAAGTTTAAGGTGCCGGGACTAAGAAATGTGGCCATTACTCCTCCTTATATGCACAATGGTATGTTCAATACGCTGGAGGAGGTAATTGAGTACTATGACAATCCATTTAAATTTGTTGCCAACCCCATTAATGCAGACAGTCTGATGCAAAAGCCCTTAGGACTTACGAAAGAGGAGAAATCAGATTTGGTTGCATTTTTGCACGCACTCACCGATCTAAGATTTGTAAAGAATCAGTAGATTATCAGATGTAATTTTTTTCAATTGTGGAACATCAAATGAAAAGAAAATCCATTCAGGGTATTGTACTCTAATGCCGGAGCAGGCCATTTGTAAAGGTCCAAAATATGCATAACAGAATTTAGATATGGCTTTTTTTTAAAAATCTTTCTAAGGTCATAATCAAGTGCCAGATAAAATTGGCGATATCTTTCATTGGTTTTGTATTGGTATATTTCACCGTCTATCTGCCAGCTATTGGCAAACCCTCCGTAAAGATTGCCGGCTCCATAACCCAAGGCCAGGTTTAGCCATTCCGGCCATCGGTTACCTTCAGCTAACATGGAATGTATATTAAATGAAGCCCAATAGGTCTGGACATTGTAGTCTTTTAGTGCTTTTTCTAACCGGGAAGACCCAAACAATTGATCTGTCCTTTCTTTGAGTGTGGTGACTTTTTGACTGTTTAAGGAAAGTATCTGTTGTTCATTATAAGATACCGGCCAGCTGTTTTCTTTGATGGTGATTTTTTGTTCTCCCCAATATTTTTGCTGAAAATAAAAGCCTGAAAGTCCTAATAAATTGGCTGTCATATCACCAACAGAAAAACCCCAATCATGGCTAAAACCATCCATCACTTCTATGGTGCTTTGAAATAAAAAACCACCGAGTAAGCCCAGATAAATAGACTTGTTTTCTGAACTTCCGGTCCATTTGGCACCCCGGTAAAAAAAATGACTCTGAAAATAAGCAGAAAACAAATGGCCAGCTTTATCTACCTGGTTCCATTCTTTATTGTCATTAAAAAAATGGAACTTACTTTGATCATAATTTTTATACCAACTGTTGTAAAGCCCAATTGAAAATCCTGCATAGGTGACACCTGCCAGGCTGCTCGCGTAAATAAATCTTGTCTGATTGTAAGAAGGAGCGCTGGCCAAAAAAGAAGTTGATCGTGACAAAGTATCCTGCGCCGCCGTACATAAACTCGAAAAAATGATGATCCCAAAAAGGAATATAAATTTGATACTCAAATTATTTCTTTCAACAAAATTATAAAAATATTAATGCATAGAGGCAGCTGTTGACTTTCTGTCCTATAT
The DNA here is from genome assembly GCA_017987975.1 of Saprospiraceae bacterium. Classification (GTDB taxonomy): domain Bacteria; phylum Bacteroidota; class Bacteroidia; order Chitinophagales; family Saprospiraceae; genus JADKBO01. The sequence goes on along the minus strand of JAGNSQ010000012.1, from coordinate 21,097 downwards.
TTACTCTCTATAAGGCAGACCAGGTAGGGGGTTATGGAATTTTAACATTTATTCGTTAGTACTAAAACTGTTAACTATGATCTCCACATGTAGAGTCTCATTATATCTTTTTCTCTGGCTTTTTTTGGCAGGATCAGTAAAAACTGAAGCACAACCAGGCTTATCTTTAACATCAGTAATTTCTGGTTTGTCTTCACCAGTGCATATTACCCATGCTGGCGATGGTAGCAACAGGTTTTTTGTTGTAGAAAAAGGAGGCAATATCAAAGTGTTTAGTGCCGGCTTTGCATCTTTAGGGACCTTTTTGACTGTAACGGGATTATCTACCTCGGGTGAGCAGGGTTTACTCAGCCTGGCCTTTCATCCGGAATACCATACCAATGGCTTATTTTTTGTGTACTATGTAAATGCCGCTGGCAATTTAGAACTGGCCAGATTTAATGTCAGCGCCGGCAACATCAACCAGGCGGATGCAGCCAGTAAAAAAGTAGTACTCACCATCAATCACCCAACCAATACCAACCACAATGGTGGTGAAATTCATTTTGGTACGGATGGTTTTTTATACCTTTCTACAGGCGATGGGGGCGGCGGCGGAGATCCCAACAACAACAGCCAGAATACCTCTTCGCTGTTGGGAAAATTGTTGAGAATCCAGGTCAACAATTCTTCAACTGCTCCGTTTTACCAAATTCCTGCTAGCAACCCCTTTGGCAATGAAGTATTTGCTTATGGTCTGAGAAATCCCTTTCGCTGGAGTTTTGACAGGTTTAATCAAGACATTTGGATAGGTGATGTAGGACAGGATGCTTTTGAAGAAATTGATCAGGTGTCTTTGGCAAATGCTTCCGGAGCTAATTTTGGCTGGAGATGCTACGAAGGCGATAATGTTTTCAACAATTCTGGTTGCATTGGGTCCAATTACATCTTTCCTGTTTACCCTTATGCAACACAGAATCCAGCTGCTTCTATTGTAGGAGGTACAGTTTACCGGGGTTATGTCTATCAAAATATGCGGGGATATTATATAGCTGCCGATTATTTTTCCGGCACTTTTTATAAAATTGTCTACAACACCTCAACTTCATCGTGGATAACTACTACCCAGACCATCTCAAGTCCACTTCAGGTGTCTGATTTTGGCGAAAATGAGGCAGGTGAGTTGTTTCTCTGTGTCAACGGAGGAGGAAGTGTTTATCGAGTTGAATCTGATGGAACCGCCAATACTACCTATGTATTTATCGGAAATGGAGATTGGTCAAACCCAACCAACTGGGCGGGAGGAGTGGTGCCGCCTGCCTCACTGCACAATGCTATTGTTGTCATAAAACCGCGAAATGGAGGTGTGTGCAATTTGGATCTGGTTCAAACCATTTTTTCAGATGCATCACTGGTAATAGAAAGAGGAGAATTGTTGAACATCAGTTCTAATCTCAATCTGGTGAAATAGGCTCAATCAGGTCCCACAAATTACCATACAGATCTGCAAATACGAGAACCTTGCCATACGGTTCACTACTGGGCGGTCTTACTATGGTAATACCCTGTGATACCAGGTGTTGGTAATCTGTGTCCAGATCATCAGTATGCATAAATAAAAAAACCCTTCCTCCGGTTTGATTGCCTACACGCGACAGTTGCTCTTCTCCTGAGGCCCTTGCCAAAAGAAGTTGACATCCTTCTCCACCTGGAGGAGCCACTACCACCCACCTTTTCTCAGGATTCAAAACGGTGTCTTCTATCAGTTTAAAATTTAATTTTTTACAGTAGAATTGTAT
>JAGNSQ010000012.1:0-19219 GCA_017987975.1 Saprospiraceae bacterium | reverse complement strand
GATATAGCATTTGGATAAGCCTTCAATGCCATTTTAATCCTAACGGCCATGCTGTGAAGTGCCAGGTTTTGGGGTTCTGCAATCAGCGCTTTATTAACAATACTATCGGCAAGGCTGTTTTGCCCATTTCTATTGAGATGTTCTGCAAGAGCAGTAACATTGTTTATGTCTCCAGGTTCGATGAGATAAGCCTGATGATAAAGATTTAGCGCTTCGACAGGATAGCCGCTGGCCAGGTGATAGTCGGCCATTTTTCGGGTATAATAGCCCTGAACAGGATAATAGAGTTGAAGTTTTTGGGCATATTTTACGGCCAAAGGATAATTTTGTTCCGCTTCATAAATACGCATTAGATTTTGACGATGTTTTACCGTATCAATCCCAAGTTTTTCTAAGTCAAGCGCATATTTTTTAGCAATGGTAAATCTATTGCCCAAAAAAGCTGCTTTGGCCAGGTATTGTTTGGACAAAAGATCACTGCTGTCTTTTTCTACATTTTTGGAAGCAAAGGAGATTACGTCACTATAGGCACCTATTTCCATTAAACTGTCCAAAGGTTCCTGTGCTTTTATGCCCACATTTAGTATAAATAATACGGAGGAGAGGAATAAAATTCTGTTCATAAAGAGTTAGATGATAAAAATGAGTAAAATGGGTGTATGGTCAATTGGGTGTAAAAAGAAAATTCTTACATACATCTGATTTAACAATCAAATTTAATGCACTATTTATGATACAATTAAACCTATTTTATAGCAATCAAAGACGAAAAACAGTTCGGAAGTTGATAAATATCACGGTTTTACGATTGTCTAAAATCAAAATTCCTTTATCTTTGTTTAAAATTAGTCTAAATAAGTATACTTGAAAAAGACGATTTTAGATTTGAAGGTAGGTCAATATGCCCTCGTGAGGCAGTTTGCAGATTTTGAGGCAACTTGTAAGTTACTCACTATGGGTTTGTTGCCCAATGCAAGGGTTGAATTGATCCGAAAAGCACCCTTTGGGGGGGCTCTCTACATTCGAATGCAAAATCACCTTATAGCTATGCGGGAAAATGAAGCAGCTTCTGTAGAAATCGAAATCGTATGACATCTGCAAAAGCTGCCCTGGCCGGTAATCCCAATGCCGGTAAATCAAGTATTTTTAATCTATTAACCGGCTTACGCCAAAAAACAGCTAATTTTCCCGGCGTCACGGTTGAAAAAAAAACAGGCACTTTTAAGTTGGGTGCTTCGCAAATCCAACTGGTAGATTTGCCGGGTACTTACAGCCTTTTTCCCAATTCAAAAGATGAAAAACTGGTTTGTCAGGTCTTATGCAATCCACTAAATGAGTCATTTCCCGATCTTGTCATTTATGTAGCCGACATCAACCAGCTCGAAAGGCATTTGCTCCTCGCTTCCCAAATTATTGACCTGGGCATACCCACCATTGTGGTGCTCAATATGATAGATGTATTTATCGAAAATGGGCACAAATTGGATTCTAAACCACTGGAAGACTTTTTGGGTGTGCCGGTTATTGAAATGAATGCCAGAAATGGTGAAGGACTTGAATTGCTTAAGAATGAAATTCAAAACTTTTTGATCGAAAGAGAAGATGCATTTACAAGGCCTTCTAAGATATACTCCTTTTCTGAAACTGAAGATAAAGCTGCCGCATTGGCCGGTCAGGTCTTTAATATTAATCAACCTTACAGGGCCAAATTAACTGCGCATCATTTTCCATGGTTTGACTTCCTGCCTGAAGACCAAAAATCTAAGATGTCGGCAATGATGCCTTCAACAGGATTTGAAGACATTAGAATCCAGATTCAGGAGACCATGCGCCGATTTGCAGTCATCCAGGAGGTATTGCCTTCGGTCATTGAAACCCACACATCAAGAGAGCAGAAGCTGAGCATCTCACTAGACAATGTGCTTACCCACAAATTTTTGGGACCGTTCATTTTTTTTGGCCTCATGTTTATCATTTTTCAGTCCATTTTTGCCTTGGCAGAATACCCCATGTCCTGGATCGAAGATGGTTTTTCTTATCTTGGAGCCCATACCCGCATGTTGCTTCCGGCCTCATGGTTTACCGACTTGCTGGTAGATGGTTTGCTGGCGGGTTTGAGTGGCGTTTTGGTTTTTGCCCCTCAGATCATTATCCTCTTCTTTTTCCTGGCATTGCTCGAGGAATCGGGATATATGAGCAGAGTTGTGTACATGTTTGATCACATCATGCAAAAATTTGGACTCAACGGTAGAAGCATGGTCTCGCTGATTAGCAGCGGAGCTTGTGCCATTCCGGCCATCATGAGTACCAGAACCATTGGCAGTTGGAAAGAAAGAATCATCACCATCATGGTGGCACCCTTGATTCCCTGTTCAGCCAGGATTCCTGTTTACACGGTGCTGATAGCCTTAATGGTTCCGGCAGGCTTGCACTACGGCCCTTTTAATGCACAGGGCCTTGTCTTTATGGCCCTTTATTTAATGGGCATTTTGGCTTCCCTTGCAGTAGCTTTTGTTATGAAATTGATTTTAAAAAGCGACGAGCGTTCTTATTTGATGCTCGAATTGCCGGCTTATAAAAAACCAATATGGAGCAACGTAGGATTAGAAGTGTGGGATAAGTTGTTGGCCTTTGTCACCAATGCCGGAAAGGTAATTGTGATTATTTCTTTGGGGCTTTGGTTTTTGGCCTCTTATGGACCCGGCAATGCCATTGAAGATGCGGCAGGCAAAGTTAAAAACACTTCTATGCAGCTTAGCCCTGAACAACAGCAGGCTGTCTTACAATCGGCACAGTTAGAAGCATCTTACGCCGGTATGATTGGAAAATGGATAGAACCAGCCATTGCACCTCTGGGCTTTGATTGGAAAATTGGTATTTCGTTAATTACATCCTTTGCAGCCAGAGAAGTATTTGTAGGTACCATGGCTACCATCTACAGCATTGGTGGAGACGCGGAAGAAAGTTCTGTTAGGGAGAGAATGGCTGCTGAGTTAAAACCAGGCACCAATAAGGCCATGTATGATACTGCTACTTCGATGTCGCTGCTCATATTTTATGCCTTTGCTCTTCAGTGTATGAGCACTCTTGCCGTCACCAAAAAAGAGACCAACTCCTGGAAGTGGCCTGCCATACAATTTGTATTGATGACAGGCATGGCTTACCTTGGCTCCTGGCTTACCTACCACCTTCTTTCCTGATAGCTTAACCTCTTTGCGGCCAAATTTGTGTATTTTGCACGCCAACAAAGTATTCCTGCTGTTTGGCTTCACTCAAAAATAAAACCTGGTTGGGCATTCAATGGAGTTTTGGCTCTCAAGTGGTCAATCAAGCCATGGTGCTCATCTTTAATCTTGCCTTGCTCAGGTGGCTGACTCCCCAGGATTTTGGACTCTTTGCCTTTCCCTACCTCGTTTTTAGTTTTTTCAGATCATTTCACGATTTTGGATATAGTGATGTTTTGATCGTTCAAAAAGATTGGAACCCACTTACCTTTTCTTCCGTATTTTGGCTAACCACTGCCATAGCTTTGTTCTGCACTATGTTAATGGTTTTTTTTGCTCCCGACATGGCAGCCTGGACTCACCATACCAACAGCGAATCGGTGTTGATATGGTTGGGCATGGCTTTAATGTTGGGTGCAACACAAGCGGGATTGGAAGTTGTATTTCGAAAAAATCTATTGTTTAAAAAGCTCTTCTGGATTGAGTTTTATGCCAACCTTACCTCTGGCGTCGTGGCACTATACATGGCATGGCAGGGACACGGCATCCATGCTCTTATAGGCAAGACATTGGCTTATGTTTCCGTACTTTCTATTCTTTCTTTGATCCTGGTTCCGGAAAAACCAAGGCTGCAATTTTCATTGTCTGAGGTTAAGTCACATTTCAGTTTTGCTGCCTCCAATATTGGCGACCAATTGGTACAATTTGTTTTCAAAAACGCAGATACTTTTTTATTGTCCCGATATGCCCCTGCTACCCAGTTGGGCTGGTATGACAGGGCATTCAAACTTTTGGTTTTTCCTGTTCAGCAAGCCAGTGCTTCGGTAGCCCGGGTAATTTTACCTGCTTTTTCTTCTTTCGGTGATGACAAAGGTAGATTAGCCGAAGCATATCTGAAGCTTATGCAAACTACCGCATTGATAGTATTTCCTTTTTTAGTTCTCATTCCTTTTATCTCAGAGGAGGTGGTCCTACTGTTGTTTGATCCGGGCTGGAGACCCTTGTCATCACTCTTCAGCATTTTTACGCTGATGGCTTTTACACAAGGCGTTTTTGCACTTGGCAATCCTATTTTTTATCTCAGTGGCAGGGTATCAACCTTATTTCGTTTTTCTTTGGTAAGCCGCACCACCGCGGTCATGGTTTTGTGCTGGGCTATTTTTACCGGAAAAGATATTGTGTATATTGCTTTTACATTTTCTGTGGCGGCTGCTTTATTTGTGATTCCATTTCAGCAATTGGTCCTACGCATGCTGTGCATTTCAGTCTTGCGGTTTTGGAAATCGATTGAGAGAGCTGTGCTGGGAAGTGCATTGATGGTGGGTACGTTGATCTTGGTTCCGTTTATTTTCTCGCCAACAGACCCATTTTCAGTCATAATGACAAAAGGGTTGCTTTCTATCATAGTCTATGGTGGGGTGGTAAAAAATGACTTAATCAGCCTCCTGAAGCGAGGGTGAGGGAGAATTAATGCTTTTGAAGGACATGACGGGGTAAATATTTTTTATGGCCTGAAGAGGGCGTAAAATCAATATCAAATCACTCTAAGGTGAAAATTTTATACTATTTACACCTATTTTTCATAAGCAATAAAGAATAATATTTTTCAGGATGCCAATATTAAGAATAAAATATGGTGAAAAAACTAAATTTTTTTAAAATTTTGTAATATTTCCTTTTGTTTAAATGCTATAAATTAAACAATATCAACTATCTTTGCGGCACCGTAGAAGGCAGGTTTAGCTTGCTGAAAAACGGAGTTCGAAATAACCACTCAAATCACAAAACCATCAATCTAATATGGCTAATATAGGTCATCTAAAGACAGTAATCGGACCGGTTGTAGACGTAAGTTTTGCCGGAGAAGGATCAACATTACCTGAAATCTTTAGTGCATTGTGCATTAAGAGACCTTCTGGAGAAGACCTCATATTGGAGGTTCAGCAACACTTAGGTGAAGACTCTGTAAGAGCAGTTGCCATGGATTCAACAGATGGTTTGGTAAGAGGAATAGAAGTTATCGACTTAGGTGCTCCTATTTCAATGCCTGTGGGAGAGGCCATTAAAGGTAGATTGTTCAATGTAGTTGGAGAAGCCATCGACGGTTTAAAGCCCGTATCTAAAGCGAATGGCAGGCCTATTCACTCTAAGCCACCGAGATACGAAGATTTGTCAACAGACACTGAAATTCTATACACGGGTATCAAAGTAATCGACTTGATTGAACCTTATGCCAAAGGTGGTAAAATTGGATTGTTTGGTGGTGCCGGTGTTGGTAAAACGGTATTGATCCAGGAATTGATCAACAACATTGCCAAAGGATACGATGGTATCTCAGTTTTTGCCGGAGTAGGTGAGCGTACCCGTGAAGGTAATGACTTGATGCGTGAGATGCTTGAAGCAGGTATTATCAACTATGGAGAGAAGTTTAACAAGTCACTCCACGAAGGGGGATGGGATCTTTCAGCAGTGAGCGACGAAGATCTTAAAAAATCAAAAGCAACATTTGTGTTCGGACAGATGAATGAGCCACCAGGAGCGAGAGCAAGGGTAGCCCTTTCAGGTCTGACCATTGCAGAATATTACAGGGATGGCGATATGAGTGATCCTAATGGAGGAAGAGACATCCTTTTCTTTATTGACAACATCTTCCGTTTCACACAGGCAGGTTCTGAAGTATCAGCCCTTTTGGGAAGGATGCCTTCAGCGGTGGGTTATCAACCGACCCTAGCAACCGAAATGGGTTTGATGCAGGAAAGAATTACTTCTACCAAAAGGGGATCAATTACTTCTGTTCAGGCGGTTTATGTACCTGCGGATGACCTTACTGACCCTGCACCAGCAACTACCTTTGCGCACTTGGATGCCACTACGGTATTGAGTCGTAAAATTGCATCGCTGGGTATTTATCCTGCCGTAGATCCATTGGATTCTACTTCCAGGATTCTTGACCCTGCTGTTATCGGTGAAGAACACTACAATACAGCACAGGCCGTTAAAAACATCCTTCAGAGGTACAATGAGTTGCAAGATATCATTGCCATTCTCGGTATGGAAGAGCTTTCAGAAGAAGATAAGCTGGTTGTACACAGAGCAAGGAGGGTTCAAAGATTCCTTTCTCAGCCTTTCCACGTAGCAGAACAATTTACGGGTATTGCAGGTGTTTTGGTTCCAATTGAAGAAACCATCAAAGGATTCAATATGATCATGAATGGAGAATGCGACAGGTATCCTGAAGCAGCATTCAACCTCAAAGGATCCATTGAAGATGTTATCAAGGCAGGAGAAAAAATGTTGGCAGAAGCCTAATCACCAAAGATCAATTGAAAACAATGAACCTTGTAGTTTTAACCCCAGAGCAAGAACTTTTTAATGGTGCAATTACCTCCGTTAAGGTTCCGGGTACAAAGGGGCAGTTCGAAATATTAAAAGGCCACGCACCTATTGTTTCTTCCCTTGCAGCAGGTGTAGTCAGAATAGTAGATGCAACAGGACAACGATCAGAAATAACAGTAGAAAAAGGATTTATAGAGGTGTTAAGAGATGAGGTTTCTGTGCTTGTTCAATTGGCGAAGAAATAAAATATTAACTCCTATTTTGCAGCAATGCTTTATGGATTAAAGTGAAGAGGGCTCTGATTTTTTCAGGGCCTTTCTTTTTTGCAAAAAAAAACGGTGCAGTTTCAATCACCGCACCGTCGACTATTGTTGTTCTTTTGATATTTAAGCAGAAGCCTTTTCTCTCATGGCAAATATATCACCATACATCACCCGCATCTGCTCTTTTAACTCTTTGCGTGCAAAAAATATCCTGCTCTTTACTGTTCCTAAAGGTAGATTTAACTCATCTGCTATTTCCTGGTATTTGAAACCATCATAATGCATTTCAAATGGTATCCTGATCGAATCTTCCAATTGATTGATGATGCCCATCAACTCTTGCATAAACAGATTTCTTGAACCTTCATTCTCAAGAGATACATTGCCGGAATTCAGATAATATAAGTTATCAGTTGTATCAACAATCGTAGCAGACTTTACTTTCTTGCGATAGTTATTGATAAATATATTTTTCATGATTGTAAACAACCATGCCTTAAAATTGGTACCAGGGGTAAACTTGTCCTTATTGGTCAAAGCCCTGAAAGCTGTCTCCTGATACAGGTCTTTTGCCTCTTCCTGACTCTTAGTGAGGTTGTAGGCAAAAGAATGCAGCGAAGCATTTAACTGATTCAACTGACCATAGAATTCTATCGTAGACATTTTGTTTTATTTTTGGTATTACAAAGATAATTAACTGTTTAATTTAAATCAAGAAATAATTAAACAAAAAGAATGAATCTAAATATAAATATACCTAACATATTGAAATTCAGAACCTACTTTTTTAATATTAATATTAATTTAACAGAATATTCAAAAAATACTGAAACAAACTGTCAACTCTACGACGTTTTAATCGCAATTCTCCCTTCCTTCCACAATCAAAATGAGTGCGTTCTGGTTTAACTTTGTACCCTCATGCTTTTATCCTGTTATATTGACCAAGGTTGGGAAGCCGGCTGTGACGAAGCAGGTCGGGGCTGCCTGGCAGGACCTGTATTTGCAGCTGCTGTCATTCTTCCGCACAATTTTGAGCATCCAATTATCAACGATTCTAAAAAATTAAATTCCCGGGATAGAAAGGAATTAAGATCCCTCATCGAAAATATTGCCATCGCCTATGCCATTGGCTCTAAAGACCACCAGCAAATTGACCAACTCAACATTCTCAGGGCTTCTATTTTATCAATGCACCAGGCTATTGAAAACCTGGACATCGTGCCCGACAGACTATTAATAGATGGAAATCGCTTTTATGCTTTTGGTCAAATCCCCCATTTTTGTTTTGTGAAAGGGGATGGTAAATATCTGTCTATTGCTGCCGCATCCATCCTTGCTAAGACATACAGAGATGAATACATGGAAGCCATGGATCAACAATACCCTGGTTATGGCTTTGCCGAACACAAAGGGTATCCTACACCCGCCCATCGCCAGGCTATTTCCAAACTAGGTCCATGTCCCATTCATAGAAGGTCATTCCGGTTATTGCCTTCAATCCCTAATCTTTTACTATTTAATGAAGCCACTCCATGATGAAATTACATTCTTTTGTATTTAATGATTTTGAAGAAAACACTTACATCTTGTATGATGAAGATATTCAGCAATGCATTATAATTGATCCGGGCAATAATGGTACCGCAGAAAATGGTGAAATGGCTGCATTTATTGAAAGTCATCAATTGAAGCCCATACAACTCATCAATACCCATTGCCATATAGATCATGTGTTGGGCAATGCCTGGGTCCAGTCAAAATACGGCTTGTATCCGGTAGCTCATAGAGGAGAAATTCCGGTTTTGGCTTCCTGTGAAAGGGTAGCTCAGATGTATGGCATTCCTTACATTCCATCACCTCCCATTGCCGACTTTTTAGAAGAAGGTCAGGTTGTACAACTGGGAGAAAACGCTCTTCAAGTTTTGTTTTGTCCCGGCCATTCACCTGCCAGCATCTGTCTTTATTGGAAAGAAGGCAAACTACTCATTGCCGGCGATGTGCTTTTTCACAGAAGTATTGGACGAACCGATTTACCAGGAGGCGACTATGATACTTTGATAGAAAGCATCAATAACAAGTTGATGGGCTTACCCAACGATGTAGCGGTCTACCCTGGCCACGGCATTCCCACTACCATTGGTGAGGAGCGCAGTTTTAATCCATTCTTAAACCCCTGACAATGAAATCTGATTTAAGAAGTTTTTTTCATTTGAGAATATTTTTGATCCCATTTTTATTTGGAATATTAATACCTCTTAGCAACGCCCAGCTTACCATCAGGGTTACAGGCTGGCCATCTCAACCCTCCGTACCCGAAATTTATCTGGCGGGCAACTTCAATGGCTGGAACCCGGGTCTTTCAGCCTATCAGCTGAAGTTGGATTCCGGCGGAGTGTATTCAATTACCATCCAGCCTTCACCAGCTACCCTTGAGTTTAAGTTTACCCGCGGCAGCTGGGCAACGGTTGAAAAAAACACTTTGGGCCAGGACATTGCCAATAGAAAATATACCTATAGCGGCAGTCCTGCCACCCTGAATCTTACCATTGCCGGTTGGGGAGGAGGTCAGGCATCCACTGCCTCTGCCAATGTTGTTTTACTGGATGATGATTTTCCTATTAAAAGTTTGCAAAGAAGCAGAAAAATTTGGTTGTACCTGCCACCCGATTATCAAAATCGGCCAGACAAAAGCTATCCCGTGATCTATATGCTGGATGGCCAGAACGTATTTGACAGGGCCACTTCCTTTTCTGGTGAATGGATGGTGGATGAAACTCTGGACAGTCTCTTTCAGAAAGGGGATCACGGCTGCATAGTAGTAGCCGTTGCAAATGGAGAGGCTCTGCGCATCAATGAATACTCGCCGTGGATCAATGCACAATATGGAGGGGGTGAAGGAGATAAGTTTTTATTGTTTCTTACCAATGAACTCAAACCTTTCATAGATCAACATTACCGCACCCAACCTGCGCCCATACATACAGCCATCATGGGCAGTAGCATGGGGGGATTGTTTAGCTTTTATGCCGGATTTGAAAGACCCGACGTTTTTGGTCTGCAAGCTCCAATGTCAACCTCTTTTTGGTTCGCTCCGACTGTGTTTAATTGGATCAAAGACAAAGTACCCTCCAATCATGACTTACAAATCTATTTGACAGCGGGTACCCTTGAGGGGGGAAGTCAGATAAGCGATATGCAAAAAATGTACAATCTTCTTTTGCAGGAAGGTATAGATCCAGCAAAGATAAAAGCAGACAGTGATGTCAATGAAGGACACAATGAGCAGTATTGGAGTAAAAAATTTCCTGAAGTTTACCAATGGTTGATGAATCAAAACATGGTTTTTACCTCAGAAAATTCAAAAAAGGGAAAAAGTTATATTTATTGTCAGGACTCCACCTGTTTTTACAAAGGCGATGACTGTAAAGGCTGCGAAGTAGAAATTTTGGATCTTTCTGGTAAACTAATTGCACGCAAAAAAATGGATGAAAACCTATCCTGGAATATCCCGGAAATAAAAGTTGCTGTTTTCAAGGTAATTAATAGTCAGGGGATAATTTATTCTGAAAAATACATTTCAGGCAAGTAGTTATTATTTGAGATTTACCTGACCCCTTGTATACTTAAGTGCTGCACTGACAAAGGCATCTTCTTTGCCTGCTTCTTTGGCTTGGGCTATAGGGTCTCCATTGCTTTTTAAATATTGCCAACTTTGTTTCAAAATACCGGCCACCTTGTTCTTAATTTTATTATCAGGAATGTAGGCTGGATCACTATTTTTTAAGTACACCAAATAGGATGCTGTTAGTGCAGTGATATCGGGTTCCTGATTCAGGGTAATTTTACCCTTTAACATTTGGGTGCATAAAAATGGCATCACCTGACTTTGCAATAACTGAAATTCGTGGCCGTATTCTAAAGTATCGCCAGCTATAAATATTTCCGGATCTATACCACCGCCTCCGTATACCGGTCTTCGAAGCTTTAAGGTATGAAATATTTTTTTCTTACTTTTAGCATCCCTCGTATTGGGTTCAAAGGGAGATCTTTGATATACCTCATCTTCATAACTGGCAAGGTCTGTGATTTCTTTTTGGATAGATCGACCACTGGGTGTAAAATAGCGAGCTGTAGTTAGCCTTATAGCTCCTCCATTAGACAGAGGAAATTGTTCCTGTACCAAACCTTTACCATAGGTACGTCTGCCAATGATAATGCCGCGGTCGTGGTCTTGTATCGCTCCCGCAATGACCTCTGATCCCGATGCAGAATATTCATCCACCAGAACTGCTATTTTGCCAATGTTAAAAAATGATTTACCATTGGTGAGATAATCCTGGCGCTGTGCATTCCTGCCTTCTGTATATACGATTATTTTTTCATTCTCTCTTATCAGTTGATTGATGATTTTAGTAGCCTGGGGCAGATATCCACCCGGATTACCTCTGAGGTCCAAAATCAGGTTTTTGGCATTTTCTTTATCCACCAGTCTTTCCAGGTTTTCCATAAATTCCTGGTAAGTATTGCTGCTAAATTGTTTGATTTGGATATAAGCTGTAGAGTCGTCAATTTTATATGCCACATCTGCCGAGTGGATAGCAATCTGATCCAGGCTTACATTTTTTATCAAACCCAGAGCAACCCCTTTTCTTTTGATTTCCAGTTTTACACTTTGATTCGAAGAGCGTAGGCGGTCTCTGATAGCATCAAATGACATTTTAACCCCCGCCACAATGGTGTCATCTATAGAAATGATCTGGTCCAACTGTTTCAAACCCGCTTTATCTGCCGGAGATCCTGCCACAACCTTAAGTATGACCACCGTATCCTGGATATAGTAGCTTTCTATGCCAATGCCTTTGAAACTCCCGTCCATGGTTTCATTAACCTCTTGCAACTCTGCCGGACTTAAATAAATTGAGTGCGGATCCAGTTTTTGAACTATGGCTTTAATGGCTTCTTCCATCAGAGTATCTGGGGCAAGGCCGTCAACATAGCGCGATTCAATAAAACGAATCACTTCTTCGACCCTGCCGAGACTGACAAAAGAGGAGTCAACTTTTTTTACCAGTCTCTCGGTTTTGTCATTCATCTTATAACCCAGTAGCATGCCAACAGACATCATGATAGCCAAAAGAAATGGCTGCCAAATCTCATACTTTTTAGGGTTGATGTTTTGCTCTTCGTTATTTTCCTGAACCATTAAATGCTATAATACATATTCCTTGCCAAAACCATGCAAAGAGGTGGGCAAGATGTGATTTTATCAAAAAAAAGTTCATATCCAACGCCTAAACTTTAAAATAATATCGAGGAAAGGCCCTTCGTTTTTATTCTGTGGTACGAATCCATTTGCTCAGATTGCTGCAATCCAAATAAAGCAGGTCCACATCAATGTAGGCTTTTTTCATCTTATCTTCAATCCAGGTGTTAAAATACTGAGATTTTTTACTCTCTTTGGCGTAATAAGAAATCTTGTCATAATCCTGTTTGAGGTTGGCCTGATGGGGTTTGGATTTTGACTGTAATTTCAACAATCGATACATTTTGTCACCTTTCGGATCTTTAAACTCAATAACCTTAGAAAGATTGCCTATTGCCAATTTGTCTATGGCAAAGTAAGTTTCAGGATCCAGGTCTTTGGTTTCAAAGTAGTTGGTACCTGTATTGGGATTTTTCATTTTGCCATTGTTAGAATAACTTGGCAGAGTTTTTAGTGAATATTTTTTAACAGCCTGTTCAAAGTTCAAACTATCAGTGCCAATAAGCACTCTTATGGAGTCAAGTTTCTGTTTGGCAAGGTCTCTGTCTGCCTGTGTGATGTCTGGAGAGATCAAAATGTGTCGGGCACGAACACTGTTTCCCTTCCTTTCCATCAATTGGATGATGTGGAAGCCAAATTCTGTTTCAACCACATCCGACACTTCATTGGCTTGAAGTGTAAATACGGCGGCTTCAAATTCTGGAACATAAATCCCCCTTTTGGCAAAGCCCAGGTCTCCTCCTCTTTTGGCAGATTCTGTGTCTTCAGAATATTTGGTAGCCAGTGCTGCAAAATCTTCTCCTTTAGTGATCCTTTCTTTCAATTCATTGGCGAGGTCGAGGGCCAGTTTTTTTTCTGTTTCATTGACCTCGGGTGTAACCACAATTTCACCCAATTCAACTTCTGAGCTTAGGTACGGCAAACTGTCTTTTGGTATGCCGTTGTAAAATTCAATTACTTCTGCGGGTGTTATGGTTACATTGTCGATCAATTTTGACTGCATTCTTTCAGCCAATAATTTTTGACGCTGGTCTTCTCTGAATCGCTCTTTCATTTCACCAATGGTAGCTCCATAATAATCTTCAAAGAAGGCTTCGTCACCATTCATTTGGCGCAAGATGGACTCAAATCTGAAATTGAGCTGACTTTCTACCTCCTCATCTGTAACTTCTACACTGTCAAGTTTAGCCTGGTAAACGATCAACTTTTGTGCTATCAGGTTTTTTAAAATTTCACACTTAGCATCTCCATTGATTTTTGCCTTCGAAGCTACCATATAAGCGTATTCATCTTCTACTTCCGACAGCAAAATATTTTCACCTCCTACCCTTGCCACAACCTTGTCAACAAGATAGGTCTGTGCAGATACATGCAGGAATGCAGTAAGGGTTATTATTATTGTATAAGCGATTTTCATGACTTTAGAACATTTTTTGAACATCCGTATGAGAGATGTCCCAATGAAACGATTGAAAGTGTAAAACGCAACTGACAAACCGTTAATTTATTTATAAACTACATTTCTAACCTTCCGGCTCCAGGTAAAGTTTCACTTTTGAACTCCCAAATTCTTTATCAAAGAGCTGTTGCTTTTTTTGTTTCAGTAACTTTATTTTTCTTTCGTTAAGGATTACCTTTTCAATCTTGGCCTCAATGTATTCAAATGGAGGAACCTTACCGGCCGAAGCATAACGGATGATGCGGATAAAATACTCGTCATCTTTATACTTTTTTCGCATTTCTTTGTTTTCTCCATACCATGACCGGCTGACAAAATTTTTGGGTAATATGGTTTCTAATTGTGAAATGGTCTTCCAGGTGTCTCCATCCAAATCATTATAATCTGCCTGATTGTTACAAAAAATGGTAATTGATTCCAGATCGCCTTTTTTCCAATCTTTATAAAAATTGTCCAGTGATTTGATTTCTTTTGCAAATCTTACCACTCTGTATTTAGCAATGGCTTCAGGCAGCACAAATTCATCGGAATGTTGGTCGTAATATTGCTGTTTTTCCTCTTTGGTCACTAGCGTATCCAACAACTCGGTGGCCAGTTTGGTCTCGTAATTATACAAGAGCAAAGAGGACCTGTAATCGTCAATCATCTTTTCAAGATTGATGTCCTTAGGCAGGTTTTTTTCTGCCTCCAAAATCATCAGTTGATCTTTGACCCAGTTGTTGACTACACCCTTTAAAATCCGGATGGAATCTTCAGGAGAATTTCCTGCTTGCAGCAAGTTGGAAACATCGGTTTCATACAACTTTCGAACACCCACTTCTGCCAATATCTTGCCCTTTGTTTTATCCGGCTCATTATTATTACTGAAGCTGTTACATGCGGTCAGACAATAAAGAAGAAATATGAAAGATGTGATCCTCAAGAGTATTATTTAACCATTTTTTTGAGTACCACGTCCATCACCTCAATTTTATAGGCAGCCATCAATTCTTTCATCCATTCTTTTTCAAGGTAGTCCTGATAGTCAGCTACAACGTAACCCCTGGCTTCTTTCAACGTTTTGTTTCGTACGGGCTGGATTTGTGAGATCCTGGAAAAGATAAAACCTTCGCCAGATTCTGCTTTGACAACCGGACTTTGATAATTGAGCTGCCAGGTCATATTGGCAAATCTTGGGTTTTGTTTTTCGAGGGTTTCTTCCACAAAACTTACCAGTTGACTATCTTTATTGAATTTTTTCAATACTTCCTGCGGATCTTTTTTCATGGCCATTTTGGCTACTTTTTCTGCCTCTTTGATGTCGGTCGTTTTCACAGTATAAGTTAAAAGGCTACCCTTTTCTTCGGTTTTGTAATTATCCTGGTATTTATGGTGGTAAGCAGCCAAACCAACTGTATCTTGATTTGCTCTGTCCCAAACCGCTCTTTTTGTTGCCTCAAACAAAAGAATGCCTTCTTCGTATTCGCGCATCAAAGCTTTAAAATCAGGATACTTTACTTCTAAAAGTTTTTGCTCATAGTCAATTGCTTTTTCATCGCTAAACTCCATCAGCAAGGCGGATGCTACTTCTTTAACAGCAGTTGCATTTTTATCATATTTCAATCTCGATTTGGTGTTCTTTTTACAGAAACTCGCAAAATCAGCTACTGTATGATGTGTATCGCCGCCAAAGCTGATCAACTTATCTCTCATGCCATCTGCATTGAGATCTGGTGTCCATTTGAAGCTTAGAAATTCTTCATTGAGGGTGGATGCAAACTTGTTAAACACACCTTCATTTTGAGTGTAACCCGATGCTTTTTTAATATCCTCTACCAATCTCTTTTTGGCAATATTAAATCTTTCATCTTTTTTGATTCTGGGTTCATACATCTTTTTGAAGGTAGCAAAATCTTCTTTGGCATCCATTTTTTTGATACGCTTAATGATGTGCCACCCGGCTTTGGTGTGAATAGGCTTGCTAAGATCTCCATCGGCTTTCAAAGCAAAGGCTGCATCTTCAAAAGCTGTATCATAGGTATTGATGCCAAAGGCTGGAAGATACCCACCATTTTGCGCTGTCTGTTTGTCTTCTGAAAACTGGGCAGCAATTTTACCAAAATCAGCACCTGCCAACAACTGCTTGTAAGCATCCTCAATTTTCATCTTAGGCTCATCGCTTTTATCGATGTTTTTAATCAGGATATGAGCAACGCTGATAATGCCACGTGAGGGTCTCTTGGCCACCACTTTGATGAGATGATAACCCAACTTGGATTTAATGGGTTCTGAAATTTTATTAAAGGGCAGGCTATATAGCGCGTTTTCAACATCATAAAAACCTTCTGGCAGCATTGCGGTAAAATAGCCCAGATCACCTCCGTTAACGGCCGTACCTTTGTCGTCAGAATATTCTTTGGCAGCTGTTTCAAATGTTTTGCCCATTTCAATTTCCTTCTTGATGCTTTGGATGCGAACCAAAGCTGCTTGTTTTACTGAGTCGGCAGATTTTTCAGGGGCACTAATCAGAATGTGGCTAAATTGAACATCTTCTTTTTGTCTTTCCTGAAGTTGTTTGAGCAAGTGTTCCATGATCTCCCTGTCGGTCAGGTAAGAATTGGCCAATTGCCTTTTGTAGCCATTCAGCTCATCGTTGAGCGATTGGATGGTGTCTAACTTTAGGGTTCTGGCCCTGGCAACTTTTAATTTGAAACGAGAATACAGATCTAAGTATTCTCTAATACTCTTTTCAGAATAATTGGCTTCCTTGCCGTTGTTTTTTTCATAGATGTACTTGAATTCACCAACAGTAACGGGTCTGTTGTCAACCTTCATCAATACTTCGTCATCTGCCTGTCCGAAGGCAACAAGGGAAGGTAGGCTTAATAGAAGTGCATAAAGCAACTTTTTCATCATGGATCTTTAAATTTGGAACGCAAAAATAACGGATTTATCCAATAAGTTATTCTATTCATGCCCTATTTATGGGCTTTTAGGCATCTTGACTACACTTTCAACTCATCCTGTCTTCAAAGCAAGTCGCACAAAATGTAATCTCCACCTCTTATTTCACTTTTGTCGTCATTGCCGGATAATTAACTTTTGTCATTTGGGCTTTGTTATTTAGCTTTGACAAAGATTTGATGTCCGGATTAGCTGTCCAGGATTGACCAATAATTGTATCTGATATAAATGAAATTGACAAATAATAATTGGTTTATTGCGCTTATTGCATCTTGCTTGTATTTGTTTTTTCAGCCTGCCGGATACAGCCAGAAGGTAAATATTTCGAGGGATATTAATGTCAGGAACGACTTATCCTATGATATCCTTCACGCAGATGGGAATGTGCTCTTTTTTCGCGATAAAGGATCTGAGTTTTATTTTGATATTTTTGATGAAAACCTCGAATTTAAGCGATCAGTCGAAATACTATTTGATGAAAGACGGCCTGCTATAGAAAACATCCATGCCATTGACAGTTTTATTCAAATGGTGTATGCATACCGCGAAGGACCTGATTATGTCAGCCGAATGGTGAGATATGACAAAAAGGTAAATCTCATTGATTCGATGGAGTTGATCCGTGGACCCTTTCTTTTTTCTCCCGGTGAAATGAGATCTGTAATCTCTGATGACATGTCAAAGTTGGCTTTATTTACCATTGACAAGGCCCGTCTTTTTGCCGTTGTAGTAGATACCAGAAAAATGGAAATATTGACTGCCGGTGATATTGAAGTACCCGATTACAGGCTGTATGATCAATTTCAGGAGGCCGGTGTTTCAAACCTGGGTCAGCTGTTTTTTCTTTTTGAAAAGAACAATGAATCATGGGACAAAGAAAAACACATGATGCGGCTGGTAATGTCTGAAGCAGGTCAGACTTATTTACATGACCTTACCTGTATCAACACCGTGAACAGCGGAGTGAAAATGGGAATTGATAATGCAAACCAAAGACTTACCATTGCCGGCTTATACGGATCAAAAAGCCAGAATGAGACAGAAGGTTACATGGTTTTTAATGCTACTATTACCAGTCTTAGACAGCCGTCGCTACATGACATTCAAACATTTCCCTACGATGATAATATTCTGATTGATCTCAATGGCGTAGAGAAAAAATCCAAAAAAAACATCTTGTTTGATTTTTACATTAAAACCATTGTTCACAGGGCAGACGGCGGTTTTATTCTGATTGTAGAGCTTCAGCGGGAGTATGCCCGAAGAAATGTTGGTCTTTCCAACTTCGATCGCTCCATGGCTGCCAGCAGAGGTTATGTAGACTACTATAGTGAAGATCTTATTCTGTTTTCCATCCAGCCCGATGGCAATTTGTTTTGGAGAAAAATTTTGTTCAAAAAGCAATTCAGTCAGGATGACGAGGGCATCTATTCTTCTTTTTTTATCATGAAGGTTCCCTCACAAATGCACTTTATTTTTAATGATGAAATCAAAAACAACAATACGGTGAGCGAGTATGTGATAGATCCCTTAGGCAATTATAGAAGAAACAGCTTGTTGAGCACAGAATATAAAAACCTCAAGCTAAGGTTTCAAGATGCTGTACAAACCTCCTCGCAAACTTTTGTGGTGCCCAGCGAAAAGAACGGTCGAATCAACCTGGTTAAGATTACCTTTTGAGTTTGTTTTTTTGACTCCCCCCAGACCATCCATTTAAAGATTGTATTGAATATCGGTTAAAATTAAATTATAATTTTATATAATTGACATTTACGGAATATAATATCGAAATCTCGTCAATTTCTTTATTTTATAAAAAATTTTGCAGATTGGCCTCAGAAAAAATAAAATCTTGTAATCACATTTATTTTGATATGTAAAGTATTGGAAATTACAGGACTATAACGATTGATTGTCAATGCATTTTAATCAAAAAATTAGAAACCGGGTGTATGACATCTGTCAATAAAAACTTACCTTTGCCAGACTTTTTAAAAAACAATCATTCCTACGGTTATTCCGGGGGATGAGATTGAATTATTGAATACTTAGTAAACAATACTACAGAAATGGCATTGATTGGAAAAATCAGGAAAAACTTTTGGATAGTACTTATCCTTCTCGCCATGGCACTTGCATCTTTCATTTTAATGGATGTAATGGGGTCAAGAAAAAGTGGTGGCAGTGTATTTAACCAAACCACAGTTGGTAAGGTAGCAGGTCAGAAAATAGACTATCTGGAATTTGAAAAAACAGAAAGAGCTTTGTACAGCGGAAGCGATGATGTGTACGGTCGCAGACAAATGCTTTGGAATTACCTCTTGGAGAAGGCACTAGTTGAAAAACAAGTGAAAGAGCTGGGCCTCGGTGTTGGGAGAGATGAGCTTATGGAGTTGCAATTTGGCAATAACTTAAGTTCTGTAATTCAAAACAACTTCCGCGACCCCAATACAGGTCAGGTCAACAGACAACAATTGCTTCAATTTAAGCAAGCCCTGGAAACAGGTCAGGAATTGGCACCCGAGTTCAGAAATTTTTGGGCTGAGCAGGAAAAACAAATTATTAAAACCGCCCTTCAGGATAAGATCAACAATTTGGTGACCAAGGCTATGATTGTACCAAAGTGGCAGGCTGAAGTAGTGAATCAACTAAACAACGACAAGTTGACCTTAGAATTTGTAAGGGTTACTTACGACAAAATTCCGAATGATCAGGTTAAGCTGACAGA
>JAGNSQ010000011.1:18253-42138 GCA_017987975.1 Saprospiraceae bacterium | reverse complement strand
TGCATTATATTATTGATTTTCAATGCTTTGGGATGTCAATATATTTTCCTTTTTTCACCCAATTCCAGATGTATTTTTTAGTATATTTGCACTTCATTATTAAACCAAATAATATTCTGTTATGGCTTTTGACATAAACATGATCAGGGATTTTTACTCTTCAATTCCTGCAAAGGTTGAGGCGGCACGCAAAAAATTGGGTAGGCCACTCACCCTATCCGAAAAAATACTTTACAGCCACCTGCATTCTGATTCAGCACTGGCTGACTTCCACAGGGGCAAAGACTATGTGTTTTTTGCACCCGACAGAGTTGCCATGCAAGATGCGACTGCTCAGATGGCCTTGCTTCAGTTTATGACTTGTGGCAGAAAGAAAGTAGCGGTTCCTTCAACAGTACATTGCGATCACCTTATTCAGGCTAAGATCTCTGCAGAGGTCGATTTGAAAGGTGCCATGGACATCAACTCAGAAGTATATGATTTTCTGGAGTCAATCTCTAATAAATACGGCATTGGTTTTTGGAAACCAGGTGCTGGCATCATCCACCAGGTAGTTCTTGAGAATTATGCCTTCCCCGGAGGTATGATGATTGGCACCGACTCTCACACCGTTAATGCCGGTGGCTTGGGTATGGTTGCGATCGGAGTTGGTGGTGCAGATGCTGTTGATGTAATGGCGGGTATGCCGTGGGAGTTGAAAATGCCCAAGCTGATTGGTGTTAAACTCACCGGTAAAATGTCTGGCTGGACCTCACCCAAAGATGTAATTCTTAAAGTAGCAGGCATCCTTACGGTAAAAGGAGGTACCGGCTGCATCGTCGAATATTTTGGCGAAGGTGCTGTATCTATGTCGTGTACAGGTAAGGGTACTATTTGTAACATGGGTGCTGAAATTGGTGCTACTACCTCCACTTTTGGTTATGACGAAAGTATGGAACGGTACCTGCAATCTACCGGCAGAGCTGAAATTGCAGAGCTGGCCAACCAGGTCAAGCAGCACCTCACCGGTGATGAAGACTGTTATGCTCACCCTGAAAAATATTTTGACCAGGTAATAGAAATCAACCTTACCGAACTGGAACCACATATCAATGGCCCTTTCACTCCTGACCTTGCAACCCCCATCTCAAAAATGAAGGAAGTTTTGCAGGAAAAAGGGAAAGACTGGCCTGTTGAAATCCAGGTGGGCTTGATCGGTTCGTGTACCAACTCTTCTTATGAAGATATTTCCAGAGCAGCTTCTTTGGCAGCTCAGGCAGTCGCTAAAAATCTGAAAACCAAATCAGAGTTTACCATTACCCCGGGTTCTGAATTGGTTAGGTTTACCATCGAGAGGGATGGTTTTATCGAAATTTTTGACAAAATCGGGGCCAAGGTTTTTGCAAATGCCTGCGGACCCTGTATTGGGCAGTGGGATCGATTAGGTGCTGATAAAAAAGAAAAAAATTCCATCATCCACTCATTCAACAGAAATTTCTCAAAAAGAGCAGATGGCAATCCCAATACCCATGCTTTTGTAGCGTCGCCTGAAACTGTAACGGCTATTGCCCTTGCTGGCAGACTTGATTTTAACCCAATGACTGATACCCTTATCAACGAGGATGGCATTGCTGTAAAGCTGGATCCGCCTACTGGAGAAGAATTACCACCAAGAGGTTTTGCTGTAGAAGATGCAGGATACCAGGCTCCTATTGAAGATGGTTCTTCTGTAACCGTAAAAGTAGATCCCAATTCAGATCGTTTGCAGTTGCTGGCCCCATTTGTGCCGATTTCAGCAAGTGAGGTGCAGAATATGAGATTGTTGATAAAGGCCAAAGGCAAATGTACCACCGACCACATTTCAATGGCCGGTCCATGGTTAACATATAGAGGACACCTTGAAAACATTAGCAACAACTTATTGATCGGAGCCATCAATGCATTTAATGATGAAGCCAATAAGGTGTGGAATGCTGTGACCGGTGAATTTCATGCAGTACCAGATTCTGCCAGGACTTATCAGAAAAATGGCATCGGCTCCATCGTATTTGGGGAAGAAAATTATGGAGAAGGTTCTTCCAGAGAACACGCCGCCATGGAGCCAAGGTTTCTCGGTGTGAAAGCTGTGGTTGTAAAATCCTTTGCAAGAATTCACGAAACCAACCTCAAAAAACAAGGCATGTTGGCTTTGACCTTTGCGAATGCAGCTGATTATGACCTCATACGTCAGGATGATCAGGTTTCAATACTAGGCTTTGAGACCATGGCACCAGGCAAACCTCTTCAAATCAAATTGGATCATGCCGATGGTAGCAGTGATACCATAGTGGTTAATCATACGTATAATGATGCACAGATCGGTTGGGTTAAATCCGGCAGTGCCCTCAACGAAATCAGACAAAAGTTGAGCAAATAAATAACTTTGCCATTGTGATAAAAGAGCCGGATCCGTCCGGCTTTTTTTTTACCCGATATAATGCCTCTCTAACAATGGCATAGAAATTATTTTAATGCATTTGTAGCGTTTTGTGCCTATTTTGGATTTTCTATATATAACACAGGAAGAAAATGCAGAAAATTGGTTTACCTACAATTCTATTCCTGTCTTTGACCTTTGTTTTGGCATGTGGCAAAGACAAAATTGAGGAGGAAACATGGGAGGTCCCTGACGAACCTCGAATCATTGTTGAATCAGCCCGGATGGTTACTGGCATAACCGATGAAAATGGCCTTCCTTTGGATGGACTGACTGCGGCGTTTAATGATACCATTAGATTGGTTGACAAAGGTGATTACTTCCAGTTTAAGGGCACACAACTCAATAAGCGTGGTGAAATTTTGCGACTTACCGATAAGGAGGGAAGGCAATACCATTTTACCCAGCGACCCATTGAAAATGATGTGGCGTATTTTCAACATGTAATAATCAGAAACAAGCCTGCTTTCGTCCACAAAAGCCATAATCCGCTCGAACTGCCTCTATCCAATGAAACTCAAATTTTTATCGCCGCCAACCAATACCATAAGTCAGTACAATCTTACTCTGGTGATGTTATTGTTGAATACTTTACTTACGATGTAAATCGTGAAAATCATCGTGCAGCATTACCAGGTGGTGTTACCGGAATTGATAAAACAGGAAAAAGGACTTTGCTAAAAATGTTAACTGTGTTTAGCATTACTTGCAAAACCCCTAATGCGGAAAACCTTGAGTTTGCTTCAGCAACGGTAAGTTCTTCATCTCTGAATCAAGATCACGCTCTGTTTTATTACAATGAAAAAATTGGCAATTGGGAAGAAGTCGATAATGAAACCGGACAGGAAAATGCAGCAGTTATTTCAAAGCCCGGTTATTACTGCATCGCTAAGCCCATTTCTTATATACAGCTGAAAGGTAGCTTATTATTAGCAGGTAACCCGGCACCCAACCAAAAAGTGACGATCAAATATTCAGGTTCAGTACAGACCACCTTTACCTCTAACTCCGGTAAATGGGAGGCTCTGATTCCTTCTAATGAGGAGGTAAGTTATTCTTACGATCTTCCTTGTTTTGCTGCAGCCAAAACAGTGGGACCGTCTGCCAATGATATTCAGTTGACAGGAGATAATCCCTCTCAAAATTCCCAAATCTCAAGATTTAAGGGTAAAATTTTAGACTGCATGGGACAAAAACTAGAAAATGGCTTTCTACAAGTGCAGGGTAACGATTTTCACAAAACCATTTATCTGGATGGTGCTAATATCGATTTTGTTTTACCTCATTGCGAATCAAATTACATCAGAGTTCGGGCTTATGATGCAGAGACGGGTGAATCGGGATCGGAAATGGAATGGAGGCCAGGCGTTGATAATCAGATGTACAATGTTTTTGCTTGTGCTCAAATGGCAGAACCTTACTTTGAAGTGCACAATGATGAGGGCAGTGTTATATATACCCAACTTATCCAAATGAAGGTGCAGGACCGTGTACAGTTGCAGGCTAAAAATACAGATAGCGGAAACAATGCATTAACCCTTGTTTTTCCTGCTACTCAGTCAGGTGTTCAGCCCAATGGAAGCATAAATTTGACATGGTATGACAATAGCTTTGCTGGTAAAGGCATCTCTGTCAACTGCGCTAATTCTATAAACTGTGGTTTTGAAAACTTTGATATTACCCATCTTTCAGAGTTGCAGGATGGTTGGGTCCGGGCTCAGTTTAAGGCGAGGATGTGGAGTAAGATACTCAATACGCTTGAAGCCGGATATGTGGAAGTAGAAGGCAGTTTTCAATTCAAAAGAGGGTTTTAAGATATTTTAAATGCTTACTGATCAGGAAATAATAAAGGGATGCAAAGAAGGTAAAGAAAGAGCTTACAAGGCCCTTCTTAACCGTTTTGCACCCAGATTAATGGCCCTGGCCTTGCGCTATTTAAAAGAAAATGCCAGTGCCGAAGATGCTGTTCAGGAAAGTTTGATCCAGGTCTTTCAATCGATCCATAGATATGAACACAAGGATCAATTGTATCCATGGTTGCAAAAAATTACGGTGAATCAATGCCTCAAAATGTTGAGAAGCAAGGTCATCTGGCTCCATCAGGACGAGATTAGAGAAGAAAGTGAATACGATGACAACATAGAATTTTCTGCCTATGGAGATAGCATGGTAAAGGCGCTAAACGAACTTCCCGAAGCTTACAATTTGGTTTTTAATCTTTACATCGCTGAAGGTTATAGCCACGCTGAAATTGCAGAATTACTGGGCATTACTGAATCTTCCAGCAGAGTCTACCTAACCCGTGCCAGGGCATTATTGAAATCTTATTTATTAAAATCAAACAACACCGGATATGTTTCAGGAATATCGTGATTGGGAAAAGGCATTTCAAAAGCACACCGCAGATGAAAATGCCAACATCGATACCAACAAGTTGTGGCACAACCTAAAAGATCATGTGCCTGCCAAAAATAAACAAAACAGGTGGCTCCCTTTTTTGTTGATCATAAGCCTATTGTCGTTAGCCCTTACCGCATTGATGTGGACGCAAAACCTTAATCTTAAAGCGGCCAACAAATCGCTGGTTAAAGAATTGTCTGCCAATAAAAAGCAATTGCTGGCATGCAAGACCCAACCACAAAACCACAATAGCCAGAATGATCAAATTTCTAAACCCTCTGACTTAGTTTCTGCAAATGGTCAAATCAGACGGCTAAATCATAATCAAACTTTTAATTTATTTAATTCCTCAAAAAATAATTTTCCCCGTGTTGAAATACCTGTACAACATCTAGTGCACCAAAATGAAAATGCACCTACTTTAACTCCACTTAGAGAAACGATGATTGTGAGCAGTATTGACACCCGAAAAATGAGCGTGATAGATGAATCAGAACTAGTCTTAATACCAGTCAATAAACATAAAAGAAAATACAGTGTTGCTCCACCAGCAGGATTTCTAAAATTGGCTTTGACAGGAGGTGGCTCAGGACAAAAAGGTAGTTATCTTTCTCCCAATTTAATATTTGTGAACAATACCAACTTTCAACTAGGTCTTCAGTTTAATGCAGCAAAATACCTCAATCGCAATTGGTATTTGGGAGCGCATTTTAATTACTTCCTGGCAAATAATGTTTCCAACTACATCTCGACAACAACCAATAGAAATGAGACCACAGGCACAACAGAAATCGTAATTGATGGCAATGGTAATGTCTCATCATCAAATGGTATAAAGGGTGCTACCTCTTATCATCGGGTGAAGGCAGAGTTATACAATTTAAACCACCAAATTTTATTAGGTCCGGGCTTTGGTTATACTTTTTTGTGGAGTGACAAAAACAAATTAAATTTTCATGCTTCTGCACAATGGTTGTTGTTCTCACATTTTTCAGGTAAAACACCATTGGGGTCAGAACATCTGACAGGCGGCCAAACACATCAATGGATCTACAAACTTAAATATCCCCAACTTGGCTTGGGAGTAGATTGGAATCATCAATTATCAGGTAAATATTTTTTAAGTATTGGACTCTACACCGGTTTTTTGACAGATCAATTGAGTTTGAATGAAATGGTTCTAAACAGAAAAGGTATTTTCTATAATGGCCACCTTGGATTGCAAAAATATTTTTAAATAATAAGTGAGTGAAGTAATTGTGTCAAACAATTTTTTTAACAACAAACTTTCTAAAATGAAGAATTTATTACCCTTTTTTACATGGCTCATTTGCCTCTTATCCATTGATGCATACGCGCAGGAGGCATCATGTCGGTCAAAATTGGAATTGGATGCACCGGCATTCTCTTGCTCTGTGACCATCACCCCGGACATGATCAATTTTGGCTCTTTTAACTACGACCAATTAGTAGTAATAAATCCGATCATAGGAGCAGGTACCCATCAGATGGGGTTGGTTGCTATTAAAGGGGCAGAGTCTGATACTTGTTATACCAATGTGACGGTTTTTGATAAAACAAAACCTGTTCTTGTTTTGCACCAGAATATTGTGGTAGACCTTGGCGCAACTGGTCATGTTAATCTAATTCCCGGAATGGTAAATTCTGGCTCCTATGATTATTGCAGTCCTGTCAAGTTTGTTTTATCGCCATCTTTCGTTGACTGCAACTCTCCTAATCCGACCAAAGTTACCGTGATAGCTTATGACAGCACGGGCAATTTTAGCGAAGGCACCACTCTGGTATATGTTGAGAATAAAATTAATGCTACTACGGCCTTAGCTTGTAACGATGGTGTTATTGTAAATGTAGGTCCTGTGGGTACCATTACCTTAGATGCAGGTGATGTATTAGAAGGTGGACCTTATAAATGCCCATCCTACTATCAGCTGGTTATAAGTGAAAATAATATCCCTAGACCAAAACCCGAAGTAAAAGCAGGAGATGCAGGAAAGGTATTTCTCGCCAGGGTAATTGACCCTGCTACCGGCAATTCTTGTTGGGGAAATTTGACGGTAGCATTATCACCATGCAATGGGCCAGATCTCTGTGATACCAAATCCAATTGCGAACCGGTAACAGATTGTACAGGGGGACACTCAGCAGAAGATAATATCGAATGGCCATGCGACATTGTGGCCACTTATATGCCGGTTTTAGATGAAAAGCCTACTCCTGCAGTGCTTAAAAGTGTACTCGGCCTGGCAGTGTCTAATGTTGAACCCATAACGATTAATGATGAATGCTCGCAAATAGTAACCACTTATACCGATCAAAAATTTGAACTTTCTGATGGCGTAAAAATATTGAGAACGTGGAGTGCTCTCAATTGGTTAAGCGGTAAAGTAGTAAGCTACATCCAAAGCATTAGGTTGAATAATGTTGAAATCAACCAATGTTATATATGTGATGTTCAGGCATGGAACACTCCTATAACCAATTGCGAAGGCGGTCACACTGACCAGGATGCAGTAGAATGGCCGGCAGACATCACAGTACATACCCAGCTCATTTCGCCTCAAGATTTGGAGCAAAACCCTGAAGTCAATATTCGTAATGCCCGCCCGGAAATAACGGCATCATGTGACAATTACTTCTTAAGTTATATAGATACCTATACTTTCTTAAATGACTCAACATCTTTGGTGGTAAGAGATTGGAGTGTCTTTGATTTTGGCACCCTGGAATATGGATATTTCACTCAGAAAATTACGGTAATCTCAAATGTTAATGAAAACCAGCGTACAGTATGTATAAAATCTATGAATGGTTCAGCTGTCGATGGGGTTCAGCTTCAGAATAATGTAGTAACTTCAGGAGATGTTTGTACCACCTTTGATTTTGATCCGGCGCAAAGCCTTGTTGCACCATCAAAAATGGGTGAAGCATCAGATGGTATCGATATCGAAGATGCTTCCATGTTGTTGGACCATATTTTAGGTATAGAACCATTAAACGATTTCCAGAAATTAGCTGCTGATGTCAATCTTGATGGTCAAGTCACTTCTTTTGACCTTGTAACTATATTGAAATTAATTACAGGAGATCAAACTACCCTTGATAAGGTTTGGAGATTTTTCTACCTTCCTGTTGGGGAAAACAATTTTACACTTCCGATCAATGAGCAAGCTGATGTGAGTTCTCCCTTTCAAAGTTATTTCTTTAAAGCTATTAAATTGGGCGATATCAATGACGATAATTCCAGCAATTTCAATAGTGCCTATGAATCTGCAAATCTGATTTTAAAAGATGATATTGTTTATGCTGGCCAAATTAACAAGTTTGCAATTACCACTGACCGCGACCATTATGCATCTGCCTTACAGGTTGAGTTTGTAAAATCCAATGAAATGGAATTTTTTAGTCTGATCTGTGAACTTGGCTTATATGGTACCGAAACCATTAAAGATCTGGGTGACAAATATATTTATTCTTGGTTGGCAAATGATCAAATTGCCAAAAGTGGTGGTGTTTTTCTGCCCAAAGGCAGTATATTATTTAATGTAAAATTGATTTCAAAATCCAACTCCATTTTGAGCAACATGATCCACATCACCAGCGAAATCAACAATAAACTAAGGTCAAATAAAGCCATCCCTACCTACTTGCTATCATTGGAAGTAGAGGGTCAGATTACTACTTCGGTGGATGATCAGACGAATAATAATAATTGGATGCCTGCTCCCAATCCTACCTCCGAACAGGTAGTTGTATTAAATGCAAACAACATTGAGACCATTGATCTTTTTTCATCAACAGGTCAATTAATCGAAAGTTGGAAAATGCCTTTGACCCAACTCAACATTTCACATGTTGCGCCAGGGGCTTACCTGCTTAGAGCTAATCATAACGATGCAACTACCTCAGTAAAACCCCTTTTTATCATCAGGTAAATTACTTTGACTCACTTTTTCCAGACAGGCAGTCTTTTTGGCTGCCTGTCTTTTTTACAACTTATTGGGTCTAAACATTACATAATCATCCATTACATACCCTCGCCCTATTTCAAGTACAACGTCTTTCTCAACTTCAAATCCTTGTTGATTGTAAAATTCAAATGCAGGGTTCTTTTTGTTTACATTCAATTCTATACCTGTATCCTCGGCTTGTTCAGAATGCCTTTCCACAAAATTAAGCATCATTTTACCCAGACCTTTGCCGTGTTGATCAGGCAAAAGATATAACTTATGTAGCCGGGTTCTGTCTTTTTGGTCGCCATAATGCAGACTGAAGGAAAGGAAGCCCATGGCTTTGTCATTAGTTTCCAGCAGATACATTTGGTGATCTTTTGTACCGATTTGATCTTCCAGCGATTCAATTGAATACATTCTTTCTAACATATATTCAACTTGTTCGTTTCCGATGATAGGTGGATATACCACCTTCCATATTTTATCGGCAAGCTGTTGAACTATCCCTAAATCGTCTGATGTGACACATTTGAATATATAGGATGTCATCTTTTTGATTTATACAAAAGTAAGAACTTGAATCAAGTTATTTCTCTAATTTTACCCGATCAATTCCTATGCAAGCCATATTCAAAAATAAGGTCTTATTACAGAAATTTCCAGGCAAAGGGGGCTGGACCTTTGCTGCTCTTGATGCTTTAATTGAAAAATCAAACAGACACTTTGGTATGTTGAAGGTGAAAGGTACCATCGATGATTTTAAATTTGAACAATACAACTTAATGCCAATGGGCGATGGTAGACTGTTTCTTCCGGTTAAAAAAGCCATTCGTCAAACGATTAGAAAAGAAGCTGGTGACTGGGTCGACGTGGAGTTGTTTTTGGATACTTCAGATGTGGAGCTTCCGATGATAATCCTGGATTGTTTAAAAGAGGATCCTACTGCTTTGGTCAAATTCCAGCAGCTATCCCCCACCATTCAAAGAAGACACATAGAACACATATTGGCCGCCAAAACCGACGAAATCATTGCCAATAGAATTGCTGATTTGATGCAGAAAGTAAACGAAGAGTAAAAAGCCAATTTAATTTTACTGCGCGTGAAAATTTAAAATAATATTTCATGGATATTAGTTATTATTAGTAAAACAGAATTAAATTTGGATGTCTTGACAGCTTCTGAGTTTTGAATATCTTTGTTGGCAGTGAAACACAAAAACATTTCATTCTGGTTTTTATTTGCCCTGGCATTACCTATGATCTGGGTGGCCATCATCTTTGCTTTTGGCATCCAGGCGCACAGGCAATTGGTACAGCATCAAATGAGACAAAATAAACTGGCGCTTTCTACCCTGGTTTTTACGCCAAATGAATATGCATTACTGGAGTGGGAACATGAAAAAGAATTTAAGTGGCAGGGCAACATGTACGATGTTGAATCCATCTGTAAATCTGAAAATGAAGTTGAGGTCCTCGTGTTTAAAGACCTCGCTGAAGATAAACTTATTAAATTTTTTCGAAAAGGAATTAAATCCACCTTTGGGAAAGGAGAGAATGGCAAAGAACAAGCTCTTCTGGTTGGTCTTTGGTTCAAATCGCTTTACTTACCTCCAAATGAAATGTGTTTTAACCAGACACTTTCAAAAAACAAGGAGCCATTAATTTTCTATTATAAAATGGAAATAGGGTTAAGAAATTTTTTTGAATTACTCCATCCCCCCGCTGTCTAATTTTTTCTTTTTTCTGATGCTCTCCTGGCATTCAGAATCGAAAAATTCTTTCTACTGGCAGCGAACAGGATGCATAATACTGTTGCCAGGCTGCTTTACTCTATAAGACATAAAACATGAAATATACTTATTTGGTGTTTTTCTGTCTGCTGTTTTTATCGGCAGTCACAGAAGCACAAATCATTACCATCAAAGATGCCCATTCAGGCGAGCCAATTGCCTATGTTTTGGGTAAATGCGAAGGACAGAATCTTGGCATTGAATCAGATTCAAAAGGACAAATGAATCTTCAATCCATAGGTGTCTGTCGTCAACTTATTTTGACCCACCTGGGTTATGAGGATAAAATGATTAACCTATCAGAAGGAAGCCCTGTTCTGGCAGATGTAGAAATGCTTCCTACAGGTTTCTCAATCGACAATGTTGTTATATCTGCCACGCGGTGGATGCAGCGCACACGTGAAACTCCTATTAAAGTAAATACAATTACCAAAGATAGGGTGTCTTTACTCAATCCACAAACTGCAGCCGACTTACTCGCTGCCTCAGGCGAAGTGTATATACAAAAAAGTCAGCAGGGTGGCGGTAGTCCGATGATTCGTGGCTTTTCTACCAATCGACTTTTATATGCAGTGGATGGGGTAAGGATGAACACGGCTATTTTCAGGGCTGGAAACTTGCAAAATGTTATCTCATTAGATCCATTTGCCACTGAGCGAACCGAAGTGCTATTTGGTCCCGGTTCTGTTATTTATGGTAGTGACGCCATTGGAGGTGTAATGTCTTTTACTACTTTGACCCCTGAATTGTCAACATCAGACAAAGTGAAACTCAAAGGCAATGCTGCCGTTAGATATAGTTCTGCCAATAGTGAAAAAACCGGCCACCTGGACTTTGGTATGGGCTGGAAAAAATTTGCTTTTGTTACCAGCATCAGCACCAACGATTACGGCGATTTAAAAATGGGAAGCAAAGGACCCGATGAATACCTCCGAAATGTATATTCTGAATACATCAATGGCAAAGATTCCATTTTTGAAAATTCAGATCCACAGGTTCAAGTGACATCTGGTTATACGCAATACAACGTGATGCAGAAACTCAGGTTTACACCTTCTGAAAATTGGGATATTCAATATGGTTTTCACCACTCTCTAACCTCAAAATATTCACGGTACGACAGACTAATTCGATATCGAAATGGTTTGCCCAGATCAGGAGAATGGAACTATGGCCCACAAATATGGACCATGCATAATTTTTCTGTAGCACATAAAGCTGAGGGTGGTTTATATGATGAGGCAGTGGTTAGAGTGGCTTACCAATATTTTGAAGAAAGCAGGCTGAGTAGAGATCTCAATAAAAAAGACCGTTTGGTGCAGACCGAAAAGGTTGACGCATATAGCTTTAATTTGGATTTGACCAAAAAAATTGGCGATAAAAACATGTTGAGTTATGGCTTAGAATGGGTTAGAAATGATGTTACTTCTTTGGGGCACATTGAAAATGTTGCTACCCTAGCCATTACACCAACCGCTGCAAGATATCCATTATCAGATTGGTCATCTTATGCATTATATCTGACCAACAGCTTCAAAGTAAGTGAAACCATTACTACCTATGCCGGAGTGAGGTACAATCATTTTGGCATTAATGCCCAATTTGATACAACCTATTTTCCATTTCCTTATCAAACGGCCACTGTTAGCAAGGGAGCCCTCACCGGCAACCTGGGCTTGAATTGGAGCGCCAATGAAGCCACTCAGCTTACCGTTAATTTGTCCAATGGCTTCAGATCTCCCAATATCGACGATCTGGGGAAGGTGTTTGATTCCACACCGGGCAGTGTTACAGTGCCCAACCCTGATCTGGCAGCAGAAACTGCTTACAATGCTGAAGTAGCCCTTACCCGCGTTTGGGGCAACATCTTAAAATTAGATGTCGCCGCCTATTACACCTATTTGAAAAATGCCATGGTGAGAAGGCCTTTTACATTCAATGGCCAGGACTCAATTGTCTATTCAGGTGAATTAAGCAGGGTAGAGGCCATTCAAAATGCCGCTAAGGCTACTATTTATGGTTTTCAGGGAGCCATAGAGGCTAGGCTGATTCCCCATCTTTTTGCTACGGTCAGGTATAACTATCAGATTGGAGAAGAGGAGTTAGATGATGGTACCACCAATCCTTCCAGACATGCCGCCCCATCTTTTGGCCAGGCCTACCTTAGTTGGAGAGCTGCCCGCCTTACCCTTCAGGCTGGTATTGAATTTATGGGACAAAAAGACTTTAATGAGCTTCCCCCGGAAGAGCAGGCCAAAGATTATTTGTATGCCATCGATGCCGAAGGAAAACCCTACTCTCCTTCATGGACCATTTTTAATGTAAAATCGATGTATAAAATCTCAAAAAATCTAATTGCTTCCCTTGGTGTAGAAAACCTGACCGATGTACGCTACCGACCCTATAGTTCGGGTATAAGTGCGGCTGGCAGGAATTTTGTGGTTAGCCTCAGGGCAGGTTTTTAATAAAATTTGGGGGAGTTTCCAAAATAACAACTTCCCCATTTTTTTACTTCACCCAGGTAATATCTCCACTTACTAATTTTTTTTC
This sequence comes from Saprospiraceae bacterium, assembly GCA_017987975.1. GTDB lineage: Bacteria > Bacteroidota > Bacteroidia > Chitinophagales > Saprospiraceae > JADKBO01. The sequence goes on along the minus strand of JAGNSQ010000011.1, from coordinate 28,972 downwards.
TCCGCTGAATATTTCAACCTCTGCAACATAGGTGTACACACCTGTTTCTATTCGTGTGCCATTGATGGTGCCGTCCCAGCCTAAGGAAGGTTGATTCAGGCAGTTGGTCGTCGTCTGCCAGATTGCATTACCCCATCTATCAAAGACTTTTAACTCATTTACTTTTTTTACCTGTTCATTGCCGTATAAGGTGAATTGATTGTTGCCACTAATATCCTCCGCTATGATGTTGGGTGCAGTAATGATGATATTGCGATCGATCTTTACCCTTATATCGGCTTCTGCCTCGCAGCCATTTTGGTCTGTGGCTTTAAAAATAAAAAGTCCGTCGTCTAAACCCTCAATCCATACTTCCATACAAGAAGTACAGGACACTTTTTCTTCCGGCAGCCAACCATAAGAAATCAGTTCTGTCAGACTTCGGTTGACCTCCGCCCGGAGCTGAGTCGTTTCTCCGTATTGGAGTTGTATGTCTGCACCAATCTGTATCTTTAACTCTTCTGCAGCCCCTATGGTTATCAAGGTGTCGTACACGCAACCCATTGAATCTTTTGCTTCAACAGGGTAGAGGCCCGGTTTTAAACCTTCAGCTCGGTATCCGGTCTGACTTTCTCCTGCCAGGCTCCATTCGCTAATGTGTTTTGTCTCTCCAACTAAAAACAGGAGGCCGTCGTTTTTCTCAAAACAGCTTTCATCTTTTGTTTGCCACAAAATGGGCTGCCCGGCTTGGGCTTCTACTTCAATGGTATCCGTCGCTATACATCCATCTTCTTTTCGTATCGCAGTCAGTATATATTCTCCTTTGCCCATGGCCTTAAAAAATGAACCCGGCTCACTGGCCAGCCACCTGCCGCTTGTAGCTCCTTTGTGAAAGGTTAAATCTTCTTCCTTCACTTCTGTGCCATCTTGCGCGGTAACCTTTACCATAAATGTAAAACTATCTTGTGCACATGTAAGCATGGGTATCTCAATCGCTGATAAGTACAAGGTTTCAGTAAGGTCGGTAACACTCACCACCGTATCCCGACTACAGCCTCCTTTTTTATCAGTAACCCGCAACCTGTATTGTCCGGCTTGATGCACCAAAATACGGGAACCCGGCCACCAGCTGGGATTGATTTCTTCTCTAGCCCATTGATACTCTAAGCCCGGTTGTTCAGCACCTTTTACTGCCAATTGTATTTCTTTTTGTAAGCAGTTAAGGGTGTCAACAGGCAGCAGCAGTATAGGCCCAGGACCCAATGGACCATGCAAATTGATCATCAGAGAATCACTGCATCCATTGCGACTGTTTTGTGCAATTGCCCAAATGACAGCAGGACCCTCAATCATTATGCTATCCTGAAACCACATTTGGGCTTCGTTTTTCCATTGGTAGGTATATTCCTGCTCACCTTCTAAGGTCAATAAATATTTTGCCATACTACAAAGGCCTGAACCTAGGGATTGGACATCTATTGTGGGTAAACTAAAGGAGGTGTCGATCGATATGTTAAGTGTATCTGCTGCGGTAGGGCATCCATTTGCTGAATAGGTATACATCAAGCCATAATCACCAGGCGTACAAAGCCGGATGCTGTCAGCCTCCAACAATTCTCCTGTTGTCAGATCTTTCCATAGTGAATGAAATCCTGGTTTATGAGCTGCAACCAACGTGGTGCAAAGGTTCAAGCAGTTTAGAACTACATCGGCTCCCGCATCAATATCAATTTCAGGGGTTTGTCTACAATCTATGCTGCACGTCGGAGGAAGGGACCACGCTCTGTACAATACACAATCGAATTTAGTAAGATCTTCTATTTTTATGCTTAATGTATCGGATGGATAGGGTAGAGTGAGTCGCATTGTATCACCATATCCATAGGTGCCGAAAAAGGATGCATTGATATACAAATAAAATGAATCTGAACCTTTGTAATCGGTAATTACGGATACAATATGGATCTGGTCGTCGGCAAGATCAAAGAGTGTACCATTGTTGTCACATTCAATGGTGAGGTATTGTTCTTCGATATAACAATCTGCAGAACAAGGTACAAATCTGCCGAGTAGGGTAGTGAAAAAACAGTCATCATCCTTCGTATCTCTGAATTCTATCTGATGGTGAAGGGAGTCAGCCGGCCAATTAATGTAGTTGAGTCGGTTGTAAGGAAAAACACCCATCGAATCACCATCTAGGTAAACATAGTATCCTGGTTTGGTACTGATACTGGCTATTTCAAATGATACGGAATAATAGTCGTCGCTTGTATTGTTTACAGTGGTGGCATTATTACAGTGGATTTCTACATGAACCGAAGTGTCAAACCTACAGGGAGCCGAACAGGACAACAAAGGCGGGGTAATAAAACTGTCGATACAGTGTGCATCTAGCTGGTCTGTAGCGTAAATCGTGTACTGCAATCCGGTAGAGGGCAATTCCAATTCATGATAAGTACCATAGGCAAAATGTTCCGCATCCTGATTGCCATTCCAGCTGATATGAAAGGAATCGGTATCTGTACCGCTGCCTCCCAACACCCAAAAACACAAGTGGTAAAAATCATCGGTGCTGTCAAGAGGAGTGGCATTGTCATAACACAAAATACGCAGGCTATCAATATGGGACATGCAGGGTGCCTGTTGAGCCAGAACTACCCCACATGTCGACCAAACATACAAGCACAATATTATTTTGGAAATCCTTCCTATCATCTCTCTTGGTTCTTCATTTGTATTACTTTAATGCTTTGAATTACAATTACCCTACTATCAAAAAACACATATTATTTTCACAAATAATTGATAATTATTTAGTATAAGTAATAGATATACAATGATAAACACATACAAAAACTATTTATGTTACATTTTGAGATATAAATTTCTCATGCTGTCAATGGCATATACATTTGGTATATTATAATGCAAACCAAATTTTTTTTTGAAAATTTATTCGAATGAGCTTTGAGAGGTACAAATATTTATCTTTGAAAAAAAATTGCCATGCGCCACTTTCTTCCCCTTTTGATGGTTTTATTCCTACTATCTGCCTGTCAGCAGAAACAACCGGAAGTTACTAGTCGTCCTCACGACCCGTGGGTTTTTCGTTCGGTCCTGGACTGGAAGCCAAGAGTGATTACCATGGCTCTGCACAAAGATTTGTGGGTGGCGTATAGCACCGAAAATGCAGCGCTATATAAGGCGTGGAAAGGCATTGTTTATTTTGACGGACCCGTTTATACCCATGCGCACGGACCTCAGCCCATTTCCATTGGTGATGGGTATCAGGTGAGTAAATACGATCAGCCCTGGTTTTGGTTGGTCAATAAAAAAGACACTTTAAACGCGGTGATCCAATACAAGGGCCACAAGTTTGTGGATGGCCACATACAATTGATGTACACCCTATCAGACAGCACCGGATCGAGGTCTGCCACCATTACTGAACAGGTAGAAGCCGGCACTTCAGCAGGAGGGGGAATGGTTTTAAACCGTATGTTTGAAGTGAGCAGTAAAAAAGGAGATGGCGACCTGGGCATGCATACCAATGTTTCTTCAGTGGCAGTGGAACAAAACATTGATGCTAAAGGCGCCTTTGTAAAAAAATCTGCCACTACCCGTGCATTTGGCAACAAGCTGCAAACACTTGACATTGACGGGGTTCTTATGCTGAAAGAAGGGAAGAATGAATACGCGATTACTTTCATGCAACCCACCATTGCCAATACCAATCAGGCGGGTGAAGACAATGAAGCAAAAGAAGACAAAGATCTACCCCCGGGAGCAAAGTTGATTGCAAGGAGCGATTGTAAAACGTGCCACAATGAAAAAGTAAAAACGGTTGGCCCCTCTTACGTTGAAATTGCAGAAAAGTATGAAACCAATGCCTCCAATATTCGGTCGTTGGTGCAAAAGGTAAAAAACGGAGGCAGTGGGGTTTGGGGCCAGGTAGCCATGACAGCGCATGCCGACTTGCCTGAAGCAGACATTCTTCAGATGGTGGAATACATTCTGGCGCTCGATGCCAATTCAGAAGAGAAAAGTGAATCACAACAAAAAGTGTTTTCATTTAAAGCTGCCACCATTGCAGATACCAATGCTTTGTTGCCTGGAGCTATTACACGGATATACAGCATTCCGCCAACCACGCAAACACTTCCTTCTGTTCCGGCAGCAAAAAGACCAGTTCAGGCAGGGATTAAAAATAATTTTGACAACATCGACGGTGCAGAATTTGCCGACCTCACAGATCACTTTTCACTTTTTGCAGAGGGACTGATCAAAGTAGATATAGAAGGAGAATACACCTTCGAAATATGGAGTGATGACGGTAGTAAATTATTTCTTCATGACCAGCTGATCATCGATAATGATGGTGCCCACGGTACAGAGGGTAAATTTGGCAAAGTAAGCCTTACAAAAGGATATCACCCCTATAAATTGCAATATTTTCAGGGTGGCGGCGGAAAATACCTGAGCCTCAACTGGATCAAACCAGGTGATAAAGCCGCAGAAGTAATCCCGGTTGGCAACTTGTTTCACAACAGCAAGAGCCAGATGGACTTTACCGGGCTCAGCCTACCCATGGCCAATGTCAGCCAGATTCCCGGCAATAAATCAGCCCTCACTTCCGTGCACCCTGCTTTTACCCTTACCCAGGCGAGGCCCGATGATTTTGAACCCAAGGTAGGTGGCATCGACTTTAAAAAAGATGGTCGTATGGTCATCAGTACATGGGATGCAGGTGGCAGTGTGTGGATGTTGGAAAATGTACAATCAGGTGACCCCTCAAAAATTAAAGTCAAAAGAATCGCCTTTGGTCTCGCCGAACCTTTGGGTTTGAAAGTAGTGGACGACACCATCTTTGTCATGCAAAAACAGGAGATGACCAAACTGGTCGACAACAATGGTGATGATCTTATCGATGAATACCACACCCTCTGTGATGACTGGGGAGTATCTGCCAATTTTCATGAATTTGGTTTTGGCCTGGAATACAAAGACGGCTTTTTTTATGCAACCCTGGCCACAGCTATCCAACCGGGTGGTGCCAGCACGAATCCTCAAATTCCCGATCGCGGCAAAGTAATCAAAGTAAATAGAAAAACCGGCAGCCTGGAATTTGTAGCCCATGGCTTGCGCACTCCCAATGGCATTGGCATCGGGTACAAGGGTGAGATTTTTGTGGCCGACAACCAGGGTGATTGGCTTCCTTCCAGCAAAATTGTTCACATCACTCCCGGAGCCTGGTTTGGGTCGAGATCTGTAGATTTTGAAGGGACGGCCAAATTAAAGGAAAAATGGCCAGTGGTTTGGTTGCCTCAGGACGAAATTGGCAACTCACCCAGCACGCCGTCTTATATCGATGTAGGTCCTTACAAAGGACAGATGATCCACGGTGAAGTGACCCACGGAGGTGTCAAAAGGGTGTTTGTAGAAGAAGTGAAAGGCCAGCTACAAGGCTGCGTATTCCGATTTATTCAAGGGCTGGAAGCCGGAGTTAATCGCCTCAAATGGGGACCCGATGGCGCACTTTATGTAGGAGGTATCGGCAATCCCGGTAACTGGTCGCACGCTGGTAAAAAATGGTTTGGCTTACAAAGGCTGGCCTACAATGGTAAATCGGTTTTTGAAATGCTGGCAGTACGCGCCAAATCCAATGGCATGGAGATAGAGTTTACAGAACCCATTGCCGATGGTGAAGGTACCAACCCTGCCCTGTATGAAGTGCTACAATGGTATTACAAACCCACAGTGGAATATGGAGGACCTAAAATGGGAGAACATAAACTGAAGATCAAATCCATCTCGATTTCAGAAGATCGCAAAAAAGTTTTCCTTGAAACAGATGGCCTCAAAGCAGGGCATGTGGTCTACATTCATATCACAGATGGTCTCATCTCTGCACCTGGCAATTCCATTTGGTCCACCGAAGCCTGGTATACCCTCAATGAGTTATCTGCTGAAATGGGTAAGGTGTTGCCTTCAGGTGAAAAATTTGAAGCCAACACACTCTCAAATTTAGAGGCCAAACAAGGATGGAAACTCCTCTTCGATGGTAAAAAAATTGACCAGTGGCGGAATTTTAAAAAAAGCAGCATCGGCAGCGGCTGGGTTATCAACGACAACGCCATCCACCTCAATGCCGTCAAGGAAGAAGGAAAATGGCAGGCCAAAGACGGTGGCGATATCATTTCCAGAGAAGCTTACCAGGATTTTGAATTTAAAATGGAATGGAAGATTGCCAATTGTGGCAACTCAGGTATTATGTTTAATGTGGTTGAAAGCGACAAATACGACTACGTTTGGCAGACGGGTCCTGAAATGCAAATCCTCGACAATACCTGTCATCCCGATACCCGATTCCGAACCCATAGGGCGGGCGATTTATATGACATGCTGGAATCGGACTTTCCTTGTGCCAAACCTGCTGGTCAATGGAACAAAGTAATGATCCGAAGTAAGGCTGGAAAGGTAGATCTGTTCCTCAATGGATACAAGACTGTGAGTTTTGAAATGCACACTCCACAGTGGAAAGAAATGATCGCCAAAAGTAAATTCAAGGAAATGCCTGGCTTTGGTTTGGCCAAATCAGGACACCTCTCTTTGCAGGATCATGGTGACAAAGTATGGTTCAGAAACCTGAAAATCAGGAAAATTTAAACGAGCCAGGCTTTAATCTGGAACTGTTGGCAGCTTATTGGTGTTATGTGGGTGAAATAATAGTTGGTAACAGGCCTAAAAAACCATGTTTCACGGTATTAAATATTTAATTTTTTTATCCTACGAATAAAAATTTGCTGGAGCCCGTTTAAATATCAGATTGGCAACCAATTGCATATTTTTTTTGTTAATTTTGCACCCTAATTCAAAAAAGGCATGAAGTCTAAACTTTCGAATTTTAATTTTGATCTCCCCGAAAAACTAATTGCTCAATACCCGTCTAAAGAAAGAGACCAATCAAGGTTGATGGTACTCAATCGCCAAACCGGTAAAATTGAACACCGTCTTTTTAAAGATGTGTTGGATTATTTTGACGATGGCGATGCTATGATTTTCAACAACACCAAAGTTTTTCCTGCCCGTTTATATGGCAATAAGGAAAAGACAGGTGCTAAAATTGAGGTTTTTTTGTTGAGAGAACTCAATAACTCAGCTCGACTTTGGGACGTTTTGGTAGACCCGGCTCGTAAAATCAGAGTAGGCAATAAGCTGTATTTTGAAGATGAAAAGGGCAATGACATTCTGGTTGCTGAGGTTGTAGACAATACCACTTCAAGAGGTCGTACCATTCGATTTTTCTTCGATGGTGATGACGATGCTTTCCGGGATGCATTAAAATTACTTGGAAATACACCACTGCCCAAATACATCAATCGAAATCCGGAACCCATCGATGAAGAGCGTTACCAAACCGTGTACGCCAAAGAGTTGGGCGCGGTAGCGGCACCTACTGCCGGCTTACACTTTAGCAGAGAACTACTCAAAAGACTCGAAATCAAAGGAGTCAATTTTGCTGAATTGACGCTGCATGTCGGTTTAGGTACTTTTAGAGCCATTGATGTGGAAGACCTGTCTAAGCACAAAATGGACGCAGAGTATTACAACATCACCGAAAAAGCAGCAGAAGTTGTAAACAGCGCGAAAAACCTTGATAGAAAGGTTTGTGCAATTGGCACTACCAGCATGCGTACCATTGAGTCATCGGTTTCTGCATCCGGCATACTAAAACCATCAGAGGGATGGACCAATTTATTTATCTATCCTCCCTATGACTTCAGTATTGCCAATGCGATGATCACCAATTTTCACCTGCCCAAAACCAGTCTGATTATAATGGTTTGTGCATTTGGTGGTTTTGATCTGGTGATGGAAGCCTATGAAGAAGCCATTAAAGAAAAATATCGCTTCTATAGTTATGGCGACGCCATGCTCATCATCTGATAAAGCATAGTACTTATATAAAAAACCCTGCTCCCGGGCTATTACTCGGCCGCAGGGTTTTTCTTTTTCTCCATTGTTTGTATAGAAGCCATACACAAGGCCCTGATTTCTTCAGCCTCCTTTTTAATAGGGTAGAGGTCTCCTGCGTTTTCAGGCTTCCACTTTTCGAGACATTTGGCCCAATAATCCAATCTGCAAGCGGCAGATACCACTTGGCGCAAGCCGTCAGCAAATTCTTTTTTGTTGCCAGATCTGCACGCCATATGGTATTCCACATACATGTCGCAACCCGATTGTAAAAATTGAGTGTACAACACTATGGGGCCATCTTGGTCAATGCCCGACAAACCCACCCAGCGTGCAAATTCATCTTGTAATAATTGTGTTTTTTCCCTGAGGATGTTCATATTCATAGCTAAATTATTTTCGGATAATAAAGGGTCAGACCTTTCTTATCTAAACCCGATAATGGTCTGTATCGTTGCCCGGCTAAATGTTAATTATTTATAAAAAATGAACCTAGGCAGGATTGCTTTGACAAACCATTCTGGCCATATAAAATCCGTCCATCCTACCGGATAAGAGGTCCGATTTTTTTTCTTCCTCTAGTGAAAATTGAGGATGGGTGGCTAAAAACTGGGCCACTTGTTGTTCATTTTCGGATGGCAAAATACTACAGGTGGCATACACCAGAATGCCTCCGGGTTTAACCATGGCTGCATAACTGCTCAGAATCTCCGCTTGTTTAATTTTGATTTCTTCAATTGATTCCGGTTTGAGTTTCCACTTAGCATCAGGATTTCTGCGCAAAACGCCAAGTCCGGAACATGGCACGTCCAGAAGAACAATATCGGCAGATGCTCTTAATCTTTTAATGACCTTACCCGTGATGAGCCTGGTTTCAATATTGTGGATGCCATTTCTTCTGGCTCTTTTTTTCAACTCTTCCAGCTTCCATTCCTCTACATCCATGGCAATGATGGTGCCTCGGTTTTCCATCATACAAGCCAGCTGCAGACTTTTTCCGCCAGCCCCGGCGCAGGCGTCTACCACTCTAAGACCCGGCTTTGCCCCGGTCATCAATGGAATCAACTGGCTGCCTGCATCCTGAATCTCAAATAAGCCATCTTTGAATTCATCAAGGGTAAAAAGATTGGTCCGTTCTGCCACGAGAGCGGCGTTGGGCAAGCCCTCCATTTTAATTAACCTAACCCCCTTTTTTGACAAAACTGCCGACAAACTGGCAAAATCCGTTTTGAGGGTATTGATCCTTAGGGTGAGTGGTGCTGTTTCGTTGAGTACCTTTATGGTGGCCTCCCAACTAGTTCCCAATTCTTCTTCACCGATCTGATCCAACCAATCTGGTAATGATTCTCTGATCTTTCGCGTGGATTGAGCCAATTCGTATTTGGATTTAATGTAGGACCTGCTTAAGCCTTTAAATTCAGGCCATTCAGGAAGGTCAACACCTTTCATTCTCAAAAGGATACCCAGCAACCTCAACAAGGTCTGTGGATGGAGATTGTCAACCCTCGTTTCATTGATAAAATGCAGCATCCTCCACCATCTCACCATTTCATAACAATTTTCAGCAATAAAGGCCCTGTCTCTCGAGCCCCATTTTTTGTTGCTCCTCAACACTTGCTGGATGGCCTTGTCTGCCATCTTTTTGTCGTGAAAAATAAGGTAAACTGTGTCAGTGACTGCCGTCAATAAGGAGGGATGGAGTTTCATATGGAGGACAAAAATAGGACATTAATGGCGATCATTTCGATTTAATCGAGGTTCACACCATATTTTTCGCAAGATCAACAGCATAATTGCATTTCATCGATCATTTTTAGCTGTTTGTATAGTACTTGGCGTAGTTGGGGTACTTTGTATTGCATGGTACTGGATTGTGATGTATCTTTGTTGTATAATTATTTACCATGAAATTGGAGAACACAAAAGCGCAGATGCGCAAAGGAATTCTGGAGCTGTGTGTTTTGGCCATCGTTTCGAAAGAAGAAGCTTATCCTTCAGACATCATCGAAAAGCTAAAAGAACACAAACTCATAGTGGTAGAAGGCACCCTCTACCCCTTGCTCAACCGGCTGAAAGATGCCGCATTATTGGATTACAACTGGAGGGAATCCACCGCAGGCCCCCCTAGGAAGTATTACAACATTACCTCACAAGGAACCGACTTTCTTCAGGGTCTCGTTGAAACCTGGTCAGAACTGAATGAAGCCGTAAATCAATCAACCAAACAAATCGTAAATCAATGAACAAGATCATAAACATCAATTTGGGTGGCATGCCCTTTGTCATAGACGATGATGCCTATGATTACATGTCTCAATACCTGGGATCAATCCGCAAACATTTTTCTTTTTCTGAGAGCAGAGAAGAAATCATGTACGACATCGAAATGAGAATGTCTGAATTGTTCCAGGAAAGACTTAAATCTCGCCAAATCATTACCATGACAGAGCTGGAAGCCGTGATTCGTATCATGGGCAGCCCCGAAGAATTTGGTGGCGAACCCATGGAAGACACCGCTTCTGATTTCAGAGAAAGGCGTTCATCTGAGGAGTATAAATACATCAAAACAGGAAAAAGACTTTTCCGCGATCCCGATAATAAGGTGGTAGCAGGCGTTTGTTCAGGTATTTCAACCTACCTGGGTATTGAAGACCCCATCTGGGTTCGACTGGCCTTTGGTTTGGCCACTATAGCCGGCGGATTTGGTGTGATGTTGTACTTCTTCCTGATGATTGCGGTGCCAAAAGCCAAATCATCCAGCGATAA